>NZ_JAUZUQ010000005.1:0-277230 GCF_031844105.1 Acidovorax sp. PRC11
AGGTTTACGGTGATCGAGGAGGGGACGGGGGCGGGGGGGTATACGATTGAAGGAGGTAGTAATGGAGGATACCGCGAGCATCTGACGAGTGAGCCTGGCGTGCGCCTACTTAATGTTTACGGGGTAGGCTCACCACCGTCGACATATGAAGCACCTTTGCTGGCCAATATCTATGAAATAACTGTTTTGGCTATCTATTCCGCTGTTAATACAGTGGCGGAAGTGATCGATTGTTATAAATCGCAAATTGTTGAAGCGTTTCTTTTTATCCTGCTGGTTTTGGCTGTTGCTATATTGGTTACAGCACTCACGGCAGGATTCGGTCTTGGGCCAGCGGTAGTGGCGGTAACGGCAACCATGGCGACTACTATCGCCAACGCATCTTCAAAGAAGGGCCCCGGCTGTGAGTTGCCGAAAATGCGGCTAGCTTCAGGTAAGTCCAAGAGAATCTGGGGAAATCACCTTTCAGACGTTGGGGTATCCGATGGAAGGCCAAGCTGGAGTTGGTGTGACTACACGGCAGGTAAGGGGCGGAATGACGTATTTTTTTGAAAATCGACCAAGCTGGTTTGTCGCCGGGATTGATTTGAGGGGGGTGATTATTTCTATGAGTATTTGCATAAAAAAATATCCACCCTTTGGAACAAATGGTGAGCCCAGGCAGCAGATTTGCTCGCCGCAGCAAATGGAGTACAACGGTCGATATTATCGACTTGATCTTGAAAACATCCGCGGTATTAATCTGAAGGAATGAAATGGGTGCACTGGAATATTATAAGAAAATTTTTATGGAAATGAATGATGGAGACGCGACATCCGTTGCTGATTTTGTCGATAAAGTTCGACTTGGGAGTATTTCACGATCCGAGGTCGATGAGGTGGTCGATTATATTGTGGCGAGTTATGAAGATGTTGACGACGGTTTGAAAGCAGCTGTGCTTCTAACTTTGTTCCAGATGAATTCCGAATTTGGATATAAATTGTCAACAAAGGAGTTGCCAGAAGCGATCGATAGATTTTCTATCGATTCGGAGTATCTTTATTTGGTCGTTTCTGTGATTGTGAAGTGTAAAGGGTTGTCCATCACTTTGACTCAAGATGGTTTTGATAGAAATATGAAAATTGCATTTGCCTTGATAAATGGGGTAAATGTTTGTGATTTTCTTAAAAAATATAATTAAATTATTTAATTTAGAGTTAAATGTGGTTTGATGATTTGAGGTGTGAATGAATATATTTGAAAATTATGATGCGGCGATCGAACTAGCTACAAAAAAAGATTTTTTTCAAATAGATCTGGTTTTAGAGCATTTCGAAAGGAATTACCTTAAATCGAAAGAGGCTGAGCAATTTATAGATTACGTGCTTGAGAAATATGTTGCTCTTGATGCCTCTGTGAAAAAACATCTGTTGAATGCGTTTTTGAGGATAGATATGAAGGCTGCCTGCAGGCTTGCAGAGAAAGATTTGGCAACTGCTTATCGGCAATTCAGGTGGAGTGGCGAGAGCATCCATCAAATTCTTTCCATCATGGCCCAGATGGAAGGAGTCAAACTTCCTACCATTTCCCTTGATTACAACCAGAACATGGCGATGGCTTCGGCCGTGCTGGGCGGTGCGAGCCTGAAACGGGTGTTGCATGACCAAGCCCAGCGCTAGCCCGAACGAAGCCATTGCCGCCGCCCGTGCCAAGCTCGCGGAGGCCGACAAAATGGCCATACTCGCGTTCGGCCATGTTTCACAGCGGCTGTTCGCCATTCACAACCTCTACCCTTTCGCCGAAGGGCTCAGCGCGTTCCCGTCCGATGAGAACCTGGAATGGGCTAGGGCCATCGCGGCACTTCCGGCTGACGGGTTGGAGGTGTGGGTCCGGCAACAAGGCGGATGCCGTCTTCTCGCAGCCGATGCCGAGCATCTTGCAGATCCAGATGAGCACCCTGGCGGGCCAGTGCATGACGGTGCGCCGTGCTCCTGCATCGCGGAATTCCAGGCCATCATGGAGCCTGAGCTTCTGGACGGCTCCATGCCAGGCGGGCTCGATGAATGGATCGAGCAGGCCTGCGAGGGCCGTTTTGTTCCCGGAGCGGAAGCCGTGGCGTTGGCGCGGCATATCGCCCGGAACTTCGACCGTTATGGATGGGAAGTGCAATCGAGCGTGCTTTTCTTTCTCGGCAAGATCGCCCCGTCCGTGGCGTGCGAGGTGGCGCTCGAGGGCTTGGGGCGCGTGCATGTGCGCGCCTTCTCCTGCTTCGAGGAGCTCAAACGCCTCGTCGATCTGATGTTTCTCCACGGGGAAGCGACTGGCCGCGAGGCGCCAGTGGATGTCGATGGGTACTTCCAGGCTGCCTACCTGCTGCTGCATCCGCCCCGGCAGCCGGCGCCATGAATCTGCTGCGGTTCCTGCTGCAGGCGGGCGGCGAAGGCTTCAAGGCCGTGGAGTTTTCGTCTGCGGCGGTAAATGCCGGTATTCCCATGGGAGCCGTTGCCCACGTCCGGAAGCCGCCGGTTGGGCCGGCCATGGATTCCGGTGTGCCGGGCACTGGGGGCGATGCCTTCCTGCTGTGGCGATCCACCAAGGTGGACTATGCGGTATCCAGGCAACAGTATCGGGCGCAGCAGGCGTTCGGCGCGCCGGAATTCCTGCAGTCCTGGAAGAGGGAGGAAGAGGCCATCCTGGACCACCTGGGCTGGATGGCGGACCGGCTGCCGCGCGTGTCCGATTACTGCGACGGCGCATCCTTCCTGCTGCTGAAACTGATCTACGGCGAGGAAGAGGGCGGTGCCGGCACCACGGGGTGGTTGTATTCGGCCGCGCTCATGCAGATGCTGGCCCGCATGGGTGCGGGGATGGAGGCGGACCAGGAACTGGTGGACGTCCATTTCGCCCGCGTGGAATCGGGCTCGTCCTCTTGCTCCTCCTCTCGGCGATAATCCCCCCGTGAAGCGCGCCAGACCGCCGCTGGTGCACGTGCCGAAAGGCCGCACTGGAGGAACGTCCGGACTGCACAGGACGGCGTAGCAGCTAACGGCTGCCCACCGCGAGGTGAGGATCAGAGCAACAGAGACGAGTCCGGAAGGAGTGCCGCAAGGCAGACCAGCCGGGGTGAAACGGGCAATCTCTACGCGCAGCAATACCAAGTAGGCCAGCGTTGACGTGGTTCCGCGGAGCTGGCGGGTAGGTAGCATCGAGCCGGGTGGGCGACCCCCGGCCCAGAGTAATGGCGGTCACATGCGGGCAACCGCATGCACAGAATCCGGCTTATCGGCGCGCTTCACACTTTTGGCTTCCCCGCGCGCCTGTGCCCTGCAGGCGCCGCCGCGCGCCGGGCGGCACCCACTTCCCCCATTCCATTTCCGTCCATTCAGGGCCGTGCGCAATGCGGCGCATGGCCGGCGCGCAGTTCGGCGGCGCGCTGCTCGGTGCCCGGATGGGTGGCGAGCAGGCCCATCCAGGCGCTGTCGCCGCTCTCCTCGCGCGCGGGCTCCTGGCGCGTGGCCGGACTGCTGCCCGCGTCGCGCGGGGGTGCTGCGGCCACGTCGGCGGCCTCGCCGGTGGCACCTGCCGGGCCGTCCTTCCGCGCTTTTTTCTCCGTATCGGAGTCGGCGGCACCGTTCTTTTTCTCTTTCGACTCCTTCCGCTGCTCCTGCGCGATGGCCAGCAGAAGATCCGCCATGGGCGCGGTGGGCAGGCGCGCGCGGTCCATCAGCGCAAGGGCGTAGCAGTCGGCCTCGCGCTCATGCGCGCGGCTGTAGGCCAGGCCGGTGACGAGGGCGCCGCCGGTGGACAGCAGGCTGGACACGTCCCCCAGCGCCAGGCCCAGGCCGATGTTGAGCACGCCCTGTTCGACGACGGTGCGCGTGGTGTGACGGTGCACGACGTGGCCGATCTCGTGGGCGAGCACGCCGGCCACGGCATCGTCGCCCAGGCCCCGGCGGGAGGCGGTTTCCGCGAGGCCGTCGGTGACGACGACGGTGCCGCCGGGCAGGGCGAAGGCATTGGCGCCCAGGCCGCGGCGGAACTCCAGGCGCAGCACGGGCGCGTAGCCGGCATAGCGCTGCGGGGCCGTCGGCACGTCCCGCGCGAGCGCGTCGAAGCGGGCGCGCAGCGCCTGCTGGCGCTCCGGGGCGAGGCGGGAGGGCTTCAGCAGATCGCCGTCCATGCGCTCCAGGGTTTCGCGGGCCAGGGCGGTTTCCCAGCCCAGGGGCACGGCCCGCGTGAGCTGGGTGGCGAGCCACGGCGTGCCGTAGCGGTAGAAGAGCACCAGCAGCAGCACGGAGGCGAGCAGCACCACGGCCAGCACGCCCCAGCGGGCCTGCATGCGCTGGGCGATGCCCGCGCGGTGGCCGGCGGCCTGCAGCGCCGCATGCCAGCGCGCGATGCCGTCGCCCGCGATCTCCAGGCTGCCGCGTTCGCCCAGGTCCACCGCCAGGCGCGGCGGCGGGCGGCGCGGGTTCCAGGCCTCGGGCCAGTCCACCGCATCGGGGGCGAAGTATTCCGTCGCGCCGCCCTCGGCACCCACGGGGTGCAGCGTGAGTTCGGGGCCGCGCGGCCCGGGGGCGATGGCAGCGAGCACGGCGCGGCCCTGGCTGCTGCGGCCGTCGAACCAGCGCGCGGGCACGGGCTGCGGCGCCCCGCTGGAGGCCGGCGCTGCGGGGCCTGCGGCCTGGGCGGAAGCGCTCCCGGAGTCTGGCGGCGGCGCGGCAGCGGTCATGGCGGGCAGGGGCCGTTCAGCCGATCAGGTCCAGGCCGGCGGCATCGGCCAGCGCATCGCCCACGCCGTTCTGCTGTTGCCGCTGGAGTTGACCCGCCAGCTGGTCCACGCCGCCCTTGACGTGCAGCGTGACGGATTCGAGCTTCATGCGGTATTCGCTCACGCGCGCGAACGGGCGGTAGAAGCCCAGGGTGAGCAGCGTGAGCACCAGGTTCTTGATGCGCAGCGCGACGAAACTGCGCGCCCGCAGGCGGCATTTGAAGCGGGCCATGTGGCTCACGCCGATCTGGTTCCAGGTGATCTGGAACATCCGCGCCTCGCGGTAGGCGCGCGCCGGCGCGGAGACCAGCAGCGCCATGAAGGTGAAGAAGACGATGCCGAAGAGGATGAGCAGGAACAGCCACGGTCCCATTCCCCGGGTCTTGCCGGACAGCAGTGCCAGCGAGCCGCCGAAGGCGGCGCCCACGGTGGCGCCCATGACCGCCACGGTGAGCAGGAATACGCCCAGGGTGGCGAGCCAGACCTTCACGAAGTCCATGTAGACCGGCTTCCAGCGGCCGGGTTCGGTGCCCAGGCGCGACTGCAGCACCAGCATGCTGCGGTAGTTGTATTCGAGCCGGATGGCGCACAGCACGGTGAGTACCAGGGTCAGTGCGAGCAGTCCCCACATGGCACCCGTCACCTGCGGCAGCTTGCGGCCGGAGGCGCCTGCCACGGGTTCCGGCGCGAGCGCATGCAGCCCGTAGAACAAGGTCAGCCACAGGGCAGCGATGGCGAACACCGGCCAGCTCGCGGTATAGACCTGTCGCCACCCGGCGTTGAACTGCAGGCGCAGGCCGCGCCAGCGCGTGTTGCCGAGGCGGAAGCGCATGGCGCTGCCCCAGATCAGCGGGGCGAGCGCCGCGCCCGCGATGATGAAGAGCGCCACCGTGGTGTCCTGGCCGGTGCGGGCCGCGATCTGGTAGGCGGCGGTGAGCACCAGCAGCACGATGAAGCCGAACACCATGCGGCGCTGCTGCGCGGTGAATTCGAGCGGGCTGCCGGCCACCAGGGTGTGGCCGTAGAAGTACTGCACGGTGCGGCGCCGCGCCCATGGGGTGTAGAAGCCCAGGGTCACGATGCCCAGCAGCACGTTGACCAGCCAGACGCGGAAGTATTCGCCGCCGCTGCCGGTGAATTCCAGCGGATGCGGTTCGATGTGCTGCGGCGAGAACGATGACGGCATGCGGCCCGCGCGGGGCTCGGCGTGCATATCCATGGTGTGGGCTCCCCCTCGAAGAGGCGGGCAGTGTAGCGCGCGCCGGGCGCGCGGCGCGCAGGCTGAGAGCCGCTGACAGAAACCAGCGAAGCGGTTCTGGCGAGGCGCCGCATCGCAGGCAGTACGAGTAGTACGACAAGATGTGGCAACGACGCCAGAAGGGTTCTGTGAGCGGCTCTTAGAAGCGTTCCCAGGGCAGCAGGTAGCGCCACTGGCCTTCTGGCACCTTGGCGAGGGATACGCTGCCGATGCGCAGGCGCTTCAGGCCCACCACCCGCAGGCCCACGGCCTCGCACATCGCGGGGATCTGGCCGGGGCGGATGCCCTTGAGCGCGAAGCGCAGCCGTGTCTCGTTCTGCCAGCTCACCCGGGCGGGCGGCAGGGGCCGGCCGTTGAACTCCAGCCCCCGGCAGAGGCGTTCAAGGCCGCCTTCTGCGATGCGTCCTTCGACGGTGGCGAGGCATTCCTGTTCGAGCAGTTCGATGTCTTCGGCCAGGCGGCGCGCCATGCGCCGGTCCTGCGTGTAGACCACGAGCCCGGTGGCCGCGGACGCCAGCGGCGTGAAGCACTCCTGCTGCCGGAAATGCCGCTGCAGCACCCGCACGGGCGGGCTGTCGCCCACGTACCGGTGGCCCGGCTCCAGCAGCGCGACGGCGTCGGGGGCTCCGTCTCCGCGCGCCTGGCGCGGATCGCCCGCGGGCCCGTGGCCGATGCCGGCCTCCCAGCCGGCGGGCTTGTGCAGCAGGATGGTGACGGGCGGCGCTTCCTCGGCCTTCGCGTTCGGCGCGACCGTGACGTCCTGGTCGGGGCGGACGCGGGCGCCCGGCGCTTCGGTCATCCGGCCTTCCACCTGCACCCAGCCGCCCTCGATGAGCCATTCGGCCTCGCGGCGGGAGCAGCCGCGCATCTCCGCGACGCGCTTCGAGAGGCGGATGTGGCCGGCGTCCGCCGCGCCGCTGTCGTGGGACGAATCATGCATGGCCGGCCTCCAGGGTGCGCAGGCGATCGACGTGGGCGAGCAGGGAGCGCTGCGCCACGGGCCACAGCCGCTCGGGCACGTCGCCATAGGCATGGCGCACCCAGTCCTCGGTGCTGCCCTCGGGCAGCGCCTGCATGGCGGCCAGCACCTTGGCCTCGCGCGCGAGCCGGTGCGCCTTCAGCCGGGCGATCGCCCCGCGCGCACCGGCGATCGCATAGCCGTGCGCCGGCAGGATGAAGTCGACGCGGTGGCGTTCGCAGAGCGCGTCCAGCCGGTCGAGCGAGGCGAGGTAGTCGTCCATGTTGCCGTCCGGCGGGTCGATCACGGTGGTGCTGCCGTTCAGGATGTGGTCGCCGCTGAACAGCAGGCCGTCCTCGCGCAGCAGCAGGCACAGGTGGTTGGCGGCATGTCCGGGAGTGTGGGCCACCTCCAGGGTATGCACAACGACGCCTTCCAGCCGCTGGCCGCTGAGCGTGAGCAGTTCGCCGTCGGCCAGGGCGCGGTCGGGAGTGAAGCGGGCGGCCGCGCGCGCCGTCGGCGCCGAAGGCAGGCCCAGCACGGGCGGGCGCGGTCGGCCCGCGGCGGCCACGCGGGCGGCCAGCGGGGTGGCGCCCGGGGCGTGGTCGGCGTGGGAATGCGTGCAGACGATGGCGCGGATGTCGCCGCCGGCCGCATGCCAGAGGCGTTCGAGGTGCACCTCGTCGGCCGGGCCGGGGTCGATCGCGATGTAGCCGGTGGACGGGTCGCCGACCAGGTAGCTGTTGGTGCCGGGCCCCGTCATCGCGCCCGGGTTGGCCGCGGTCAGGCGCTGCACGTTGCGCAGCAGCGGCACCGGGCGCTCGGGCTGCCAGTCGAGCGGGTGCACGATCTGTCCATGGGGGCAGACCAGGGCGAGTTCGCCGTACGGCGCCTCGTGCTCCATGTAGCGCGCCTCGCGGCCCGCGAGCAGGCCGGCGCGCGGGCAGCTGGTCCAGAGCGGCTGCTCGTGGGCCACGGCCGCGAGCACCGCGTCGGCGCTGGCGAACTCCGCCAGCCGCTCCAGCGTGCGGATGGTCGGGAAGATCATGAAGAACTGCCCGGCCGCATGCCGGTCCAGCGCATCCCGCGGCCGCACCCAGACGGGCTCGAACTGCTCCGTTTCGTCGGCCACGGGCTCCTGGCCCTGCGGCATGCGCGCGACCAGGAAGGGCACGTCGAAACGCTTGGGCAGGTCGCGGTCGGCCGTCCAGTGCGCGAGCAGGAACACCGCGTCGGCCGCCAGCCGCAGGCCGCGCGCGGCGCATTGCGCAACGAAGGGCGCGGCACGGTCGAGCGCGGCGATGTCCCGGGCGTCGGCGAAGCGGCCGTCCGCATGCCGCGCGAGCAGCACGCCCAGTTCCTCGAAGCTCTCGCGGATGGCCGCGACGGCCTGGGTGACGCGCTCGCCGGCCTGCGCGGGGCGGTGGTCGACCTGGGCATGCGTGGCGGGCTCTGCGTCCTGCGCGTCGATGGCGCCGCCGGGAAACACGTAGGCGCCCGGCGCGAAGCTGGCCTGCGCCGAGCGCCGCGTCATGAGCACTTCGAGGCCGGCGCCGCCGGGCGCGTCGCGCAGCAGCAGCACGGTGGCCGCAGCGCGCGGGGCGGCGGGCTCGCGGTGGGGATGGAGTTGTTGGGAGAGGCGGGGCATCGGGGGATTATCGGCAGCGGCCGCCGGCCGCGCGAGAGGGCCGACCGCAGGCCCCCGCGCCGCAGGGGCATGGGCGCGTTCAGGCGGCCGGCTGCGGCGCCGTCTGCCGGTGGCCCGCGGCAGCCTTGTAGCTGCGCACCCAGTCGGCGAGCAGCGCCGGATCGAGCACGTCGCCGATGCGCTCGAAGCCCTGCGGCGCACGTTCTTCCACCATGTCGAGGATCGCGTCCAGGCCTTCCGCGCGGTTGAGTTCCACGATGCGCGCGGTCATCGGCCGGCGGCCTTCCTCGTAGGCGTCGAGCGCGGCGGGCAGGTCGTGCGGGCAGGCGGCCAGCGCGTCGGCGATGGCGCGCGCGTCCAGCAGCGCCTGGGTCGCGCCGTTCGAGCCGATCGGGTACATCGGGTGGGCCGCGTCGCCCAGCAGCGTCACGCCGCGGCCCTGGCGCCAGCGCGGCAGCGGGTCGCGGTCCACCATGGGCCATTCGAGGATCTGCGTGGCCTGCGCGATCAGGCCCGGCACGTCCACGAAGCCGAAGCGCCAGGTGCCGAAGGTGGGCAGCAGATCGTCCACCGAGCCGGGGCGGCTCCAGTCCTCGCGTCCGGGCGCCGTGAGGCCGCCGCCGAAGCCGTCCTCGCGCAGCCGGCGGTCGGCCACCCAGTTGATCAGCTGCAGGCCGTCCCCGCGCGGCGGCGCGATGGGGTAGACGACGAATTTCGCGCGGCGGTGGCCGGCCTGCACCATGGTGCGGCCGTCCATGAACGGGCGGGCCCAGGTGGTGCCGCGCCACATCATCATGCCGTTCCAGCGCGGCGCGCCTTCATGGGGGTGGAACTGGCGCCGCAGCGCCGAATGGATGCCGTCCGCCCCGATCAGCAGATCGCAGCGCAGCGTGGCGGTGCCTCCGGCCGCGAGGTCGGCCTGCGCCAGCATGCGGCCGTCCGCCTCCTCGGTGCAGCCGGTGATGCGCAGGCCGGCGCGCACCCGGTCTGCGCCCAGGCGCTGCAGGCAGGTATTCCACAGCAGCATCTGCAGCTCGCCGCGGTGCACGCTGTACTGCGGATGGCTGTAGCCGGCCTCGGTGCCGCGCAGGTCTTCGAAGATCGGCTGGCCGTGCCGGTTGGCGAACACCAGGGCGCGGGTGCGCACGGCCATGGCGTCGAGCGCGGGCAGCAGCCCGAGGCTGTCCAGCACGTCCACCGCATGCGGCAGCAGGTTGATGCCCACGCCCAGCGGCTGGAGCCGCGCCGCGGCCTCGCAGACCTTCACCCGGTGCCCCTGGGCGGAGAGCGCGAGCGCGGCGGCCAGGCCACCGATGCCGCCGCCGGCGATCACGATGTCCAGCGGGCGCGGAGTGACTGCGGCGGGCCCGGAAGAGGCTGCGGCAGGGGAGGAGGGAAGGTTCATGGCGGTGCTGTCTCCGGGTAATGCCGCTTGACGCGGATCAAATCGCACGCCTATTGTTGCGCCATGCAACAACCTTCCCGATCCGCAGAAACCCGGAGGCGCGGCGCGCGTTCCGCTGCCGGTGCCCCGGCGCGTGCCGCGCAGGCCGCCACGCCCGCCCGTGCGCCCGCGCGCGCCGCCGATGCGCCGGAAGGTTCGCTGCGGCCGCTGCCGGGGCTGCGCTACGGCGTGCTGGACTCGCTCATGGGCTATGCGCTGCGCCGCGCGCAGAACGCGCTCTACCTGGATTTCCAGCGCGCGGTGGGCGACGACGTGAGCCCGCAGCGCTTCGCGGCCCTGGTGCTGGTCGTGGGCAACCCGGGCCTGCGCCAGGGCCTGCTCGCCGAGGCGATGGGCCTGCACCGCAGCGGCGGCATGCGCCTGGTGGACTGGCTGCACGCGCAGGGCTGGGTGCGCCGCGAGGCCGATCCGCAGGACCGCCGCTCCTGGCTGCTGCACCCGACGCCGGAGGGCGCGGACGCGCTGCAGGCGCTGTCCGCCCGCGTGCGTGCGCACGATGCGGCGCTGGTCGCCGCGCTCGGCCCGGAGGGCGCGGCGCTGCATCCGCTGCTCGACCGCCTCGCGCGCGCCGCGCCCGGCGGCTGACGATCCCCACGCCCCCGCCGGCACGGGCTCTGCAGTGCGGCATGATCCGAACCATACAAGGAGACGACGACCATGGCATTCCATCCCCCGCGGGACACCGCGCTTTCTTCCCTGCCGACGGGCATCCGCCGGCGCGAGGCCGGCATCGCCCTGGCCGGGCTGTGCTTCGGCGCGGCCGGTCCCGTTGCCGCGCAGCAGGGCGTGCAGCGCGTCGTGGTGGGCTTTCCCGCCGGCGGCTCGATCGACGTGGTCGCGCGGCGCCTGGCCGAGAGCTGGCGTGCCCGCACCGGCGCGACCACCGTGGTCGAATCCCGCGTGGGCGCGGGCGGGCGCATCGCGCTCACGGCGCTGAAGGACGCGCCGCCGGACGGGCAGATGCTGGTGCTGAGCCCGTCGTCCATGCTCACGATCTACCCGCACGTCTACAAGCGCCTGCAGTACAAGCCCGCCACGGATTTCACGCCCGTGGCGCCGGTCGCGCTCTCCACCTGCGGCTTCATGGTGGGGCCCAAGGTGCCCGAATCGGTGAAGACGCTGCGGCAGTTCTCCGACTGGTGCAAGGGCCGCCCGGAGCCCGAAGGCTACGCGTCGCCGGCGGCGGGCGCGATGCCGCACTTCATCGGCAACCAGTTCGCGCGCGCCGCGGGCATCGCGCTCACGCACGTGCCCTACCGCGGCGCGGCGCCGGGGCTGCAGGACCTGATGGGCGGGCAGGTCGCCTCGGGCTGCTTCAGCGTGGGCGACTGCCTGCCGCACATTCCCACGGGCCGCGTGCGCGTGCTGGCCGTGAGCGACGTGCGCCGCTCGCGCTTCCTGCCGGACGTGCCGACCTTCGCCGAGCAGGGGTTCAACGGCATCCAGGGCGTGGAGAGCTATGGGCTCTACCTGCCCGCGCGCGCCTCCGCCGCCGTGGTGGAGCGCTGGGCCGATGCGGCCCGGCAGGCGGTGCAGGAGCCGGCCGTGGTCGAGGCGTTCGCCAAGCTCGGCTTCGAGCCCGCCTCCGGCACGCCCGAGGAATTCGCGCGCCAGCTCGCCCAGGAGCGCGACCGCTGGGCGCCGGTGGTGGCGGCCTCGGGGTTCTCGTCGGAGGAGTGACCGCCCGCGCCCGCACCGCCGCCCCCTCCGTCCGCGCGCACCGGAGCGCGGCGAACCACGGGTGGGGCGGGATGTCCTGGCCCAGCTCGGCCCGGCTCCGCGAGAATCCGCTCCCATGGCTTCCACGCGATCTTCCGCCGCCGACGGCGCCCCTCCTTCCGCCGTGTCCCTGCGCGAGGCCCTGCGCTTCTGGTGGAAGCTCGGCTGGATCGGCTTCGGCGGCCCGGCCGGGCAGATCGCGCTCATGCACGCCGAGCTGGTGGAGCGCCGCCGCTGGATCTCCGAGAAGCGCTTCCTGCATGCGCTGAACTACTGCATGCTGCTGCCTGGGCCCGAGGCGCAGCAGCTCGCCACCTACCTCGGCTGGCTGCTGCACCGCACCTGGGGCGGCATCCTGGCGGGGGTGCTCTTCGTGCTGCCCTCGCTGTTCATCCTGGTGGCGCTGGCCTGGCTGTACATGGCGCACGGCGACGCCCCCGCGGTGGCCGGCTTCTTCCATGGCATCAAGCCGGCCGTGACCGCCATCGTGGCGCAGGCGGCCGTGCGGATCGGATCGCGGTCGCTGCGCAATGGCTGGCTGGGGGCCATCGCCGTGGGCGCGTTCGTCGCGCTCTTCGCGTTCGACGTGCCGTTCCCCGCCATCGTGGCGTCCGCTGCGCTGCTGGGCCATGCCGGCGGCAGGCTGCGGCCGGCCGCGTTCGGTGCCGCGGTCGCGGCCGCGCCGGTGCCGGGGCAGGCGCGGGAGCAGGGCCGCGCGCTGATCGACGACGACACGCCCGTGCCCGCCCACGCGCGCTTTTCCTGGCGGCGGGCCGGCCGCGTGCTGCTCGCGGGGGCCGGCCTCTGGCTGCTGGCCATCGGCGGCCTGGGGGCCGCGTTCGGGGCCGATGCCGTGCTGGTCCGGATGGCCTGGTTCTTCACCAAGGCCGCGCTGATGACCTTCGGCGGCGCCTACGCGGTGCTGCCCTACGTCCACCAGGGCGCGGTCGAGCACTTCCAGTGGATCACCGCGGCGCAGATGATGGACGGCCTGGCGCTGGGCGAGACCACGCCGGGGCCGCTCATCATGGTGGTGTCGTTCGTCGCATTCGTGGGCGGATGGGCGCGCGCGCTGTTCGGGCCGGAGGCCCTGCCGCTCGCAGGCGCCACGGCCGCGGCGGTGGTCACGTTCTTCACCTTCCTGCCGTCCTTCGTCTTCATCCTGCTGGGCGGCCCGTTCATCGAGTCCACGCGCGGCAACCTCCGGCTCGCGGCACCCATGGCGGGCATCGCGGCCGCGGTGGTGGGGGTGATCGCGAACCTGGCGGTGTTCTTCGCCCTGCACGTGTTCTGGCCGCAGGGCCTGCACGCCGGCCCGGACGTGCACGCGCTGCTCATCGGGCTGGCGGCGGCGGTGGCGCTGATGCGCTGGCGGGTGGGCGTGGTCCCGGTCATCCTCGCCGCGGGGCTCGCCGGGCTCGTGGCCGGCCTCTGAGCGGCCGCGGGCGCGGCCCGCTTCAGGCCCGCGCGGGAATCTCCAGCCCGCGCGCCACGGCGGGCCGCGCCACGAAGGCGTCCAGCACCCGGCGCACATGCGTGAACCGGTCGAACTCCACCAGCTCGCCCGCCTCGTAGAAGCCCACCAGGTTGCGCACCCATGGGAACACCGCGATGTCGGCGATGGAGTAGTCGTCGCCCACCAGCCAGGCGCGGCCGTCCGCCAACTGCCGGTCCAGCACGCCCAGCAGGCGTTTGCTTTCGGCCACGTAGCGGTCGCGCGGGCGCTTGTCCTCGTAGTCCCTGCCGGCGAACTTGTGGAAGAAGCCGAGCTGGCCGAACATGGGGCCGACGCCGCCCATCTGCCACATCAGCCACTGCAGCGCCGCGTAGCGCTGCGCACCCGCCGGGGCCAGGAAGCGCCCCGTCTTGTCGGCCAGGTAGACCAGGATGGCACCGGATTCGAACAGCGCCAGCGGCTGGCCCCCCGGGCCGTTCGGGTCCAGGATGGCCGGGATCTTGTTGTTGGGATTGAGCGAGAGGAATTCCGGCGAGGTCTGGTCGTCCTGGTCGAAGCGCACCAGGTGCGGCTCGTAGGGCAGGCCGGTCTCCTCCAGCATGATCGAAACCTTCACGCCGTTGGGCGTGGGCAGCGAATAGAGCTGCAGGCGGTCGGGATGGCGGGCGGGCCATTTGCGCGTGATGGGGAAGGCGGCGAGCACGTCGTCGGTCATCGGAACTCCTCTTGTGCGGATGGGACGGATGGGGCGCCATCATCGCGCGGCCCGCCGGCCCTTGCCGGCGCGGGGCCATGCCGGGTCCGCCGGGCGCAACGATAATCGTGCGGATGCAGATCCGCTTCACCAAAATGCAGGGCGCGGGCAACGACTTCGTCGTACTCGACGAAACGCGGGGGCGCCTGGGCCTCACGCCCGCCCAGTACCGCTTCATCGCCGACCGCCACTTCGGCGTCGGCGCCGACCAGATCCTCACCGTGCGGCCCTCGCCGGCCGACGGCATCGATTTCGAATACGTCATCCACAACGCCGACGGCGGCGAGGTGGAGCAGTGCGGCAACGGCGCGCGCTGCTTCGCCCGCTACGTGCGCGACAAGGGCCTGACGGACAAGGACACCATCCGCGTGCAGACGCTGGCCGGCGTGATCGCGCCGCGCCTCACCGACGACGGCCGCGTCACGGTCGACATGGGCCGCCCGCGCTTCGCGCCCGAGGCACTGCCCTTCGATGCCTCGGGCCTGGAGCCGGCGGCGCAGGGCGCCGGGCAGACCTGGCCGCTCGAGCTCGGCGCCGGCCAGGAACGCGAGACCGTCCAGGTCGCGACCGTGTCCATGGGCAACCCGCACGCCGTGCAGCTGGTGGACGACGTGGACACCGCCCCCGTGGCGCGCACCGGGCCGCTCATCGAGGGCCACGCGCGCTTCCCGCAGCGCGTGAACGCCGGCTACCTGCAGATCGAAGACCGCGCCCGCGTGCGCCTGCGCGTCTACGAGCGCGGCGCCGGCGAAACCCTGGCCTGCGGCACCGGCGCCTGCGCGGCCGTGGCCGCCGGCATCCGCCTGGGCCTGCTGGATGCGCGCGTGGACGTGCGCACGCGCGGCGGCCTGCTCACCATCGCCTGGAGCGGCGACCCGGCCGAGTCCCTGTTCATGACCGGCCCGGCCACCACCGTCTTCGAAGGCCAGATCGACATTCCCGACGCACCATGACCCATCCGCATTCCCCCGCCCAGGCCGTCCCTCCCATCACCGAAGAGGACATCGCCGAGTTCCTCGCCAACAACCCGGGTTTCTTCGAGCGCCACGCCGAGCTGCTGACCGGCGTCGTCCTCACCAGCCCCCACGGCCAGCGCGCCGTGAGCCTGCAGGAGCGCCAGGCCGAGATGCTGCGCGAGAAGATCAAGGCCCACGAGCAGCGCATCATGGAGATGGTCCGCCACAGCAACGAGAACACCGCCATCGCGCAGAAGATCCACCAGTGGACGCGCGAGCTGGCGCAGGCCGGCGACCCTGCGCTGCTGCCGGGCGTGGTGGAGCAGGGCATCCGGCGGCTGTTCGACGTGCCGCAGGCCGCGCTGCGGCTCTGGGACCTCGCCGCCCCCCACGCCGGTGCGGCCTTCGCGCAGGGTGCGAGCGCCGACGCGCGCTCTTTCGCCACCTCGCTCACGCAGCCGTTCTGCGGCCCGAACCTCGGCTTCGAGCCCGCGGGCTGGCTGCCCGATCCGGCCGCGGCGCAGTCGATCGCGCTGCTGCCGCTGCGCCAGGGCGCCCTGGACGGCAACGCGCCGGCCTTCGGCCTGCTGGTGCTCGGCTCGCACGACCCGCAGCGCTTCGCGGCGGAGATGGGCACCGATTTCCTGGTGCGCATGGCCGAGCTGGCGAGTTCCGCGCTCTCGCGCCTGCGCTGAAGAACCGCGCGCCGCAGGAATGGCTTCTCCGCCCGCCGATGCGCGCCCCGCTGCGCAGGCCCCCGGGCCGGACGCGGCGGCCGCGGCCGATCCCCACGTGCTGCGCTACCTGGAGCATGTGCGCGTGGAAAAGCGCCTGGCGGCGCGCACCGTCACGCTCTACACGCTCGACCTCGGCAAGCTGTCCGCCTTCGCGCAGGAGGCCGGGCAGCCGCTGCTGGGCCTGCAGACCGCGCACATCCGCCGCTTCGTGGCGCAGATGCACGCCAAAGGGCGCGGCGGCCGCGGCATCGCACTGATCCTCTCGGGCTGGCGCGGATTCTTCGCCTGGGCCGCGCGCCAGGGGCTGGTGCCGCACAACCCGGTGCAGGGCGTGCGTGCGCCGCGCGCGCCCAAGCCGCTGCCCAAGGCGCTGGGCGTGGACGATGCGGTGCGGCTCGCGGAGTTCGAAGGCTCGTCGGGCACGGACCCGTGGCTGGAGGCGCGCGACGCGGCGATGGTCGAACTGCTCTACGGCTGCGGCCTGCGCGTGGGCGAACTCGCGGGGCTGGACGCCGTGCCGGGCCCGGACACGCAACGCGATGGCCGCGGATGGATCGATCTGGAAGCCGCCGAGGCGCACGTCTTCGGCAAGGGATCGAAGCGGCGCAGCGTGCCGGTGGGCTCGGCGGCACTGGCGGCCGTGCAGGCCTGGCTGGCCGTGCGGCTGCAGCCCTTCGGCGGCGCGCAGTCCGCCCGGGCGGACGCCGCCCTGTTCCTCGGCCGCCGCGGCGCGCGGCTCACGGGCCAGTCCATCTGGTCGCGCCTGCGGCAGCGCAGCCAGCTCGCGGGTCTCTCCACCCCCGTCCATCCGCACATGCTGCGGCACTCCTTCGCGAGCCACCTGCTGCAGTCCAGCGGCGACCTGCGCGCCGTGCAGGAGCTGCTGGGCCACGCCAACATCACCACCACCCAGGTCTACACGCGGCTCGACTTCCAGCACCTGGCCAAGGTCTACGACGCCGCCCATCCGCGCGCGCGGCGCAAGCCGCAGGAGTAGGGCGCTCCGCTCCGCCGGCGTTCCGCTCCGGGGGACAATACGCCCCCATGAAAACCCTCCGCCTGCGCCCCGGCAAGGAACGCTCCCTCCTGCGCCGCCATCCCTGGATCTTCGAATCGGCCATCGCCAAGGGCGGCGGCGACAGCGGGGAGACCGTGCGGGTGGAATCCGCGGACGGCCGCTTCCTCGCCTGGGCAGCGTTCAGCCCGACCTCCCGCATCCGCGCACGCGCCTGGAGCTTCGACGAGGCCCAGCGCATCGATGCCGCCTTCTTCACCGCGGCCGTCGCCCGGGCCGTGCGCGCGCGGCAGCGCTTTGCCATCGAGAGCGACGGCGTGCGGCTGGTGCACGGCGAATCCGACGGACTGCCCGGGCTCATCGTGGACCGCTACGGCGACACCCTGGTGGCGCAGTTCACCAGCGCCGGCACCGAGCGCTGGAAGGCCGTGCTCGCCGATGCCCTGCTCGCGGCCACCGGGCTCGCGAAGCTGTACGAGCGTTCGGATGCGAGCGTGCGGCAACTGGAAGGCCTGGAGCCCGCCACCGGCTGGCTGCGCGGCGACGGGCCCACCGAGCTGTCCATCCGCGAACACGGCTGGCGCCTCACCCTGGACATCGCCGAGGGCCACAAGACGGGCTTCTACCTCGACCAGCGCGACAGCCGCCACCGGTTCTCGGAGGCGGTGCGCCGGCTGGGCGCGCGCAGCGTGCTCAACTGCTACTGCTACACCGGGGGCTTCACCGTGGCGGCGCTCGCGGGCGGCGCGGAGCACGTGACCTCGATCGACTCGTCCGGCCCCGCGCTGGAGCGCGCCCGGGCCCATGCCGCGCTCAACGGCTTCGACGCCGGCCGCACCGAATTCCTCGATGCCGACGTGAACGCCTCGCTGCGGCGCCTCCTCCAGGAGGGCCGCCGCTTCGACGCCATCGTGCTCGATCCCCCGAAGTTCGCGCCCACCGTCGCGCATGCCGAGCGCGCCGCGCGGGCCTACAAGGACATCAACCGCCTCGGCCTGCAGCTGCTCTCGCCCGGCGGGCTGCTCTACACCTTCTCGTGTTCCGGCGGGATCAGCGCCGACCTGTTCCACAAGATCGTGGCCTCGGCCGGCGCCGATGCGGGCGTGGACGGCTACATCCTGGAGCGGCTCGGCGGCGCGCCCGACCACCCCATGACCCTCGAATTCCCCGAGGGCGAATACCTCAAGGGGCTGGCGGTGATGCGCAAGGGGGACTGAGGGGCGCCACCGGCCCGGCCTCGCCCGGTGCCGCCATCTCGACGCGGCCGCGGCCGCCGCGCTTGGCGGCGTAGCAGGCGGCATCCGCCTCGGCCAGCAGCGTCTCCGGCGTTTCCTGTCCGCCGCCGAACGGCCGCACGCCGATGCTCGCGCCGATCCGGAATGTGTGCTGGGCTGCATGGAACGGCTCGCCGCGCAGCACGTCCACGATCTGCAGGCCGACGTCCCGGGCCCCATGCCGGCTGCAGTGCCGCAGCAGCACCACGAATTCGTCGCCGCCCAGCCGCACCAGCGTGTCGTCGCCGCGCACGCACCGTCGCAGCCGGCCGGCCACCTGGCAGAGCACCTGGTCGCCCGCCGCATGGCCGGCTTCGTCGTTCACGGCCTTGAAGCCGTCCAGGTCGATGAACAGCAGGGCATGGGGCCCGGAATGTACCGACAGCTCCTGGATGCTGCCGGCCAGGCCCCGCCGGTTGAGCAGCCCGGTGAGCACGTCGTAGCGCGTCTCGGTGCGCAGCTGCTCGGCCAGCACCCGCAGCTGCTGCTCGCTTTCGCGGGCGCGCAGTTCCGCGGCACGCAGTTCGCTCTCGTGGCGCTTCACCGCGGAGATGTCGGTGTGCAGGGCATAGTTCTGGCCGCCGGCGCTGCGGTTCATGGCCACCCGCATCCAGCGGTGCCCCGGCAGCGGCACCTCGAACGGAGCCCCGGCGAAGTAGGCCGCATCGTGCAGGGCCGCGGCGAGGTCCTGCGCCCGCTGCCGGCGCTCGTCCGGGTCGGGTGCGGCATCCCAGAGCCGCTGCACGATCTGCACGTAGGTCTGCTGCTCCAGCGCCGAGCCGGAGGGCAGGCCGTACAGCAGCACGAAGTGCTCGTTCGCGAACAGGATGCGGCCCTCGTCGTCCAGCACCGTCGCGGCCTCGCCGACGTCCTCCAGCATCTGCCGCGTGCCGGACGACGGCAGCTGCGCCTGGCTGTCGGGCAGCACGTCCAGGCCGGATGGCTCGCTCGCATGCGCGACGTGCTGCCAGACGCGCACCCGCCAGCCGCCGGCCTGCGGCACCGCGGCCACGCGCAGCCAGCGCCCCCGGTGCTGGAACACGAAAGGGCGCGTCTGCGTGCGGTGGCGGACCAGGCCGTCGGCGATGAACCGGTCGATGTGGGGCAGGTCGTCGGCCGGCAGCCGCCCGAGGTAGAAGCGCCTCAGGTTGTCGGCATAGGGCTCGCCTGCGTGGACGTGGCCCTCGTGCTCCGGGAAGAAGCGCAGGAACGACGGATTCCAGAGGACGGTGCGCTCCCCGGCATCGAACACGCACATGGCGATGCCCAGGGATTCCAGCAGATCGGCGGTCAGGCGGAAGTCCATGGCCTGGGGTGGGAGGAACGACAGGGAGCGGATCGGAAGGACGATTCCATGGAACACCACTATGTAACAACTGCCGCGTCGGCGATGGGAACAGATGGCGGCCGTCCTTGCTGCTGTCGGGGCTTGACAGCCTCGCTAAACTTTTGCCATGGCGTTCCGCACCGGCGCGCCGCATTTCGCCGAAAGCATTCCAGACCATGTCCCTCATTCCCGTCACCATCCTCACCGGTTTCCTCGGCTCGGGCAAGACCACCCTGCTCAAGCGCGTGCTCACGGAGGCGCACGGCCAGAAGATCGCCGTCATCGAGAACGAGTTCGGGGAGGAGAACATCGACAACGACATCCTGGTGACGGATTCCAAGGAGCAGATCGTGCAGATGAGCAACGGCTGCATCTGCTGCACCATCCGCGAGGACCTGCGCGAGACGCTGCAGCTGCTGGCCGCCAAGCGCCGCAAGGGGATGCTGGAGTTCGACCGCATCGTGATCGAGACCACCGGCCTGGCCGACCCGGGCCCGGTGGCGCAGACCTTCTTCATGGACGAGGAGATCGCCGAGACCTACCTCATCGACTCCATCCTCACCCTGGTGGATGCCAAGCACGCCGCCCAGCAGCTGAACGACCGCCAGGAGGCGCGCCGCCAGGTGGGCTTCGCCGACCAGATCTTCCTCTCCAAGACCGACCTGGTGCCGGCGGAGGAGACCGACGCGCTGATCCACCGCCTCAAGCACATGAACCCGCGGGCGCCGATCAGGGCGGTGCATTTCGGCGAGGTGCCGATCGCCGAGGTGCTCGACCTGCGGGGCTTCAACCTGAACGCGAAGCTCGACATCGACCCCGACTTCCTGAAGGAAGAGGACGGCCACGACCACGCGCATGGCCACGACCATGAGCACCACGACCACGACCATGCGCACGGCGAGCACTGCAGCCATCCCTCGCACCAGCACGGCGGCCATGGCCACCACCATCACCACGACGACGACGTGAAGAGCTTCGTCTACCGCGCCGACCGCCCGTTCGATCCGGCCAGGCTGGAAGACTTCCTGGGCGCGATCGTCAACATCTACGGCCCCCGCATGCTGCGCTACAAGGGCGTGCTGCACATGAAGGGCACGGAGCGCAAGGTGATCTTCCAGGGCGTGCACCAGCTCATGGGCAGCGACCTGGGCCCGCAGTGGGCGGAGGGCGAGAAGCGCCAGAGCAAGATGGTCTTCATCGGCATCGAGCTGCCGCAGGACATCTTCCAGCAGGGCCTGGAGCAGTGCCTGGTCTGACGGCTGCCGGGGGCGGCTTGTAGGATAAGCGCCACTTCTCGCTCCCCGGCCGTGCGGACGCGGGATCGGCCGATACAATCGCGCCCCGGCAAAAACGGCAGGGAACCACCGCCGCACCGACCGCTTTCGCGGCACAGCGCGGCACGGGTGGGAACCGGATTTGCCGCACCGCCGTTCCATCGTCGTGGAAACCGCCGGACGTGGGAGGTGGACTTCTTCCCGTTTGGATCAATTGACCGTACCATCCACGGCACCGTCGCCGGCCCCCCCGCCGGCGCAGCCAGCCCATTAAATACCATGCCTACGACCCTGCAAGCGCAAACGCCCGTCACGGCCGCCAAGAAAGACCCGAAGCTGGCCAACAACTGGAAGACCAAGCCGGCCGAGGAGCTGACCGACGCCGAGGTGCTTTCCATGCCCGACGGCGAGTACATGAACGAGAAGCAGCTGGCCTTCTTCCGGCACAAGCTCGTTCAGCTCAAGCAGGACATGCACAACAACGCGGGCGAGACGACCGAGCACCTGCGCGAGGACACCGTGGTGGTGCCCGACCCGGCCGACCGCGCCACGATCGAGGAAGAGCACGCGCTGGAGCTGCGCACGCGCGACCGCGAGCGCAAGCTGCTCAAGAAGATCGAGCAGTCCATCGCGCGCATCGACGCGGGCGACTACGGCTACTGCGACGAGACCGGCGAGCCGATCGGCGTCGGCCGCCTGCTGGCCCGGCCCACCGCCACGCTCTCGCTCGAGGCGCAGCAGCGCCGCGAACTCAAGCAGAAGATGTTCGGTGACTGAGACGGTGTAAGCTCGGTCGTGCGGAGGGTGCGTCCCGCAGGCTCCGCCGGCATTCCGCCTTTCGCCATCTTCCGCCCGGCCGCCGCCAGCGCGCCGCGGCGAGCGCCCGGAGCCACGACCCGCCCATGAGCAAGGAAGAATCCTCCCGCGGCCTGTTGTCCAAGGTGGTGCGCTTCGTGCGCAATCCCACCGTCAACTGGAACGAACTCGATTCGATCGACGAGGACCGGGAGAGCCAGTACAGCAAGCAGGTGCTCAAGGAAATGATCGAGCGCAAGCGCCGCAACGACTTCGTGCGGCGCCGTGAATTCGATCAGCTGCGCAAGCTGCGCCAGCGGGAGGCGCTGCACGGCCAGCAGTCGGAGGACCCCGCCGCGCGCGCTTCGTTCTTCCATACCAGCATCACTTCGCCGGACGACCGGGCGGTCACGCTCAAGAAGATCGACGAGATCGAGGCGCAGATGTCGCAGCAGTGGTGGAAGGGCAAGCAGTCCTCCGGCGCCACCTCGCCCGGTACGCTCGCGCCTCCCCCACCGGCCGCGCCTGGTGCCGCCGAGGCCGATGCCGACATCGACGCCGTGCACGCCCGCGCATTCGCCCCGACGGCGCCGGCGAGCCTGCCGGCCCACCTCGCGCAGGCGGGCGTGCAGCCGCTTTTCTCCGGAGAGAGCATCGCGCCGCCCGCAGCGGATTTCGGCGCCGCCACGGAGCCGCTGCCCTATCCGGGAGCTGCCGCGTCCGGCGCGTCCTTCCCGGTGTCCCCGCCGCTGCTCACCGAACGCGCCGAGCCGCAGTACGCGCCGGCCCCTGCGGCGCAGCCCGAGCCCTTCGTGCACGAGCCCGATCTCGAAGAGGCCGCCATCCTTTTCGCCAACGGCGACCATGCCGGCGCCGAGGCGGCCCTGCTCGACGTGCTGCGGCAGCACGAGGGCGACGGCCCGGAGCGCCAGGCCGAATTCTGGATGGCGCTGTTCGATCTCTACCGCGCCATCGGCGAGCACGAGCGCTTCGAATCCCTGGCGATCGATTTCGCGGCGCGTTTCGGCCGGTCGGCGCCCCTGTGGTTTTCCGTTCCCGAACTGCTGGGCCTGCAGGTGGCCGCGCCATCGGCGCCGCTGCCGGCTTCCGCGTCCGCCGGCGCCGCGGCGCCGGCGCGCGAATTCGTGTGGAACGCGCCCTCCGTGCTCGCTCCCCAGTCGGTGGCGGCGCTGCAGGCATCCGTCGCGCGGGCCGCGGCATCCCCCTGGACGTTCGTCTGGACGCGCCTCATGTCCATCGAGGAACCGGCCCTGCCGGCCCTCGCGCAGCTGTTCGGCCGGTGGGCGGACGGCACCGACGCCATCGTCTTCAAGGACGTGGATGCCTTGTCCAGCCTGCTCGAAGCCCGCACCCCGTCGGGCGACCGGGGCGTCGCCCCCGACTGGTGGCGCCTGCGCATGGCCGCGCTCCGGCTGATGGGGCGTCCCGACGAATTCGAGCTGGTCGCCCTCGACTACTGCGTCACCTACGAAGTCTCGCCCCCGTCCTGGGCGGCATCCCGGTGCAGCTATTCGGACGACGGCGGCACGGCCGGCGGATCGGCCGCACCGTCCGGCGCGGCGGGTTTCGAGGCCGACGCCTTCTCGTCGGGCTTCGGCGAGCCGTCCTCCCGGCCCTCGGGGCTGGAGGAAGCCGCGCCCGCGGCGATGCTGTCCGGGCACATCGAAGGCGACGCCACCCCCATGCTGGAGCCGCTGGAGGCGCACATGCGCGCCGGCGTGCCCTTCGCCATCGGCTGCGACCGGCTCGCGCGCGTGGATTTCGCGGCCGCCGGCTCGGTCCTCAACTGGACGGCCGCCCACCAGGACCAGGGCCACGTGGTGCAGTTCACCCAGATGCCGCGGCTGGTGGCCGTGTTCTTCAACGTGATCGGCATCAACGAGCACGCGCTCATCGTGCCCCGCCGCAACTGAGGCAACCGGCCCGGCCACCGAGGCCCGGGAGCGGCCCGCGGAACCCGGCGAGGCGGTTGCGGCGAGGCGCCGCGTCGCAGATACTCCGCTGTTGCAATCCGGGCGCCCGGCCCCACCTCCGGACGCTATGGAACAGTTTCACGGCACCACCATCCTCAGCGTCCGCCGCCAGGCCGCGGACGGCACCATCCAGGTCGCCATCGGCGGCGACGGGCAGGTCACGCTCGGCAACATCGTCGTCAAGGGTTCGGCGCGCAAGGTGCGCAAGCTGCACCACGGCCGGGTGCTCGCGGGCTTCGCTGGCGCCACGGCCGACGCCTTCACGCTGTTCGAGCGCTTCGAGGCCAAGCTGGAGAAGCACCAGGGCCACCTGACGCGCGCCGCCATCGAGCTCACCAAGGACTGGCGCACCGACCGCGTGCTGCGCCGCCTGGAGGCCATGCTGGCCGTGGCGGATGCCAGCGCCTCGCTCATCATCACCGGCAACGGCGACGTGCTGGAGCCCGAGCAGGGCATCGTCGCGATCGGCTCCGGCGGCGCCTATGCGCATTCGGCCGCCAAGGCGCTGCTGAACCACACCGAACTGTCCGCCGAGGAGATCGTGCGCAAGTCGCTCGCCATCGCGGGCGAGCTGTGCATCTACACGAACATGCACCACACCGTGGAAACGCTCTGACCCCCTGGCGCCGCGGCGCAGACCCCGTCGCGCGCGGTGGGCCGTTCCTGCCTGGCCCGCCCGCCGCCCTTCCTTCCGGCCGCTTCCCGGCCCCGTTCCGCACCGAGTGACCCCCATGTCGTCCATGACCCCCCAGGAAATCGTCTCCGAGCTCGACCGCCACATCGTCGGTCAGTCGGGCGCCAAGCGCGCCGTCGCGATCGCGCTGCGCAACCGCTGGCGCCGCCAGCAGGTCGAGGCCGGCCTGCGCCAGGAAATCACCCCGAAGAACATCCTCATGATCGGCCCCACCGGCGTGGGCAAGACCGAGATCGCCCGGCGCCTCGCGCGGCTGGCGGATGCGCCGTTCATCAAGGTGGAGGCCACGAAGTTCACCGAGGTGGGCTACGTCGGCAAGGACGTGGATTCGATCGTGCGCGACCTCGTCGAGGTGGCGGTGAAGCAGACCCGCGAGACCGACATGAAGAAGCTGCGCGCCCGCGCGGAGGATGCCGCCGAGGACCGCATCCTGGACGTGCTGGTGCCCTCCGCCCGCACCGGCGAGCAGCCGGCCGACAACACCGCCCGCCAGGTGTTCCGCAAGAAGCTGCGCGAAGGCCAGCTGGACGACAAGGAAATCGAGATCGACCTCGCCGACGCCCGGCCCCAGCTCGAGATCATGGGCCCGCAGGGCATGGAGGAGATGGCCGAGCAGCTGCGCGGCATGTTCAGCCAGATGGGCCAGGAGCGCCGCAAGGCCCGCAAGCTGCGCATCGCCGAGGCGCTCAAGCTCCTCACCGACGAGGAGGCCGCCAAGCTGGTGAACGAGGAGGACGTGAAGACCCGCGCGCTGCAGAACGCCGAGCAGAACGGTATCGTCTTCATCGACGAGATCGACAAGGTCGCCACGCGCCAGGAGGCGGGCGGCTCCGACGTGTCGCGCCAGGGCGTGCAGCGCGACCTGCTGCCGCTGGTCGAGGGCACCACCGTGAGCACCAAGTACGGCATGGTGAAGACCGACCACATCCTCTTCATCGCCTCGGGCGCCTTCCACCTCGCCAAGCCCAGCGACCTGATTCCCGAACTGCAGGGACGCTTCCCGATCCGCGTCGAGCTGGAGTCGCTGTCGGTCGGCGACTTCGAGGCCATCCTCACCCAGACGCACGCCTCCCTCGTGAAGCAGTACGAAGCCCTGCTGGCCACCGAGGGCGTCACGCTGGAATTCGTGCCCGAGGGCGTCACGCGGCTGGCGCGCATCGCGTTCGAGGTGAACGAGCGCACCGAGAACATCGGCGCGCGGCGCCTTTCCACCGTGATGGAGCGGCTGCTGGACGAGGTGAGTTTCGACGCCGCGAAGCTGTCCGGCCAGACCGTGCGGATCGATGCCGCCTACGTGGACGGGCGCCTGCAGAGCCTCAGCCAGGACGAGGATCTTTCGCGCTACATCCTGTAAGAAGCGCTCTTTTCCTACAGACGAGCGGGAATTTCGCAAGAAATTCCCGCGCCCTCCGCTGCCGCCCGTGCATTCCACTGCCGGGCGGCAGCTTGGCTTTTGCGCCACATTCCGGCCTCCATGGGGAAGGAGGCGGACGGGTCCCGCGAAGTCCCTGCCGGCTGGTTACTCTCAGGTATCACATGCATACGGATCGCTAAGTGCTTATCCATCAAGGGATTTTGCCTCCCAAGGATTTTGTCAATCGGCGCTAAGTTGTTGATTTCATTGCAATACTTTGTTGCACCCGGACCGCTGGTCGGGACTTTTCCTGCTACAGTGCAAAAAAGTGCAATTAAGTGGTGAAAAGTGCCCTCCGAACCCGTTTCCGCGGGATGCGGCGGCGACAACATTGTCGGGATCTGATCGGTGTTTCAAGGGGCGTCATCGCTGAGTCTGGATGCAAAGGGTAGGCTTTCCGTGCCCACCCGGCATCGTGACGTCCTGAGCGCCACCGCTGCCGGCCAGCTCACCATCACCAAACACCCCCACGGCTGCCTCATGGTCTTCCCCCGCCCCGAATGGGAGAAGTTCCGCGAGCGCATCGCCGAGCTGCCGATGTCCGCCCAGTGGTGGAAGCGCATCTTCCTGGGCAACGCGCAGGACGTGGACATGGACGGCACCGGCCGCGTGCTCGTGGCGCCCGAGCTGCGCCAGGCGGCCGGCATCACCCGCGACGCCATGCTGCTGGGCATGGGCCACCATTTCGAACTCTGGGACAAGGCCACCTACGAGGCCCAGGAGGCCCAGGCGATGCAGGGCGAGATGCCCGAGGCTTTCAAGGACTTTTCTTTCTGAAGGCCATGGCTGATACCGCTCTCATGCACACCACCGTCCTGCTGGACGAGGCGGTCGATGCCCTGCTCGGGGGCGCCGGCCCCGCGCCTTCGGGCGTCTTCGTCGACGCGACCTTCGGCCGGGGCGGGCATTCCCGCCGAATACTGGAGAGGCTGGGGCCGGATGGCCGCCTCGTGGCCTTCGACAAGGACCCCGAGGCGATCCACGAAGCAGCGCGCATCACCGATGCGCGCTTTTCCATTCGGCACGAAGGTTTTCGCCATATGGCCGAGCTGCCGGAGCGCAGCGCCGCCGGCATCCTCATGGATCTGGGCGTGAGTTCGCCGCAGATCGACAGCCCCGGCCGGGGCTTCAGCTTCCGCTTCGACGGCCCCCTCGACATGCGCATGGACACCACGCGCGGCGAGAGCGTGGCCGACTGGCTCGAGACGGCCGAAGTGGGGCAGATTGCGGAGGTGATTCGTGAATACGGTGAAGAACGGTTTGCTGGCCCCATTGCAAAGGCGATTGTTGCTCGGCGCGCGGAGCGCGGCCCGCTGCGCACCACTTCCGAGCTGGCCCAGCTCGTGGCTGGCGCGGTCAAGACCCGCGAAGCCGGGCAGAACCCCGCCACCCGGACCTTTCAGGCTCTTCGGATTTTCATCAACGCCGAGCTGGAAGAGCTGCAGGCCGCGCTAGAGGCGTGCCTGCGCGTGCTGGCGCCGGGCGGCCGGCTCGCGGTGATCAGCTTCCATTCGCTGGAAGACCGCATCGTCAAGCAGTTCATCGCGCAGCATTCGAAAGAGGTCTACGACCGCCGCGCGCCCTTCGCCGCGCCGCAGCCGATGCGGCTGAAGGCGCTGGAGCGCATCAAGCCGGGCGCCGCCGAGGTCGAGGCCAACCCGCGCGCGCGCAGCGCCGTGATGCGCGTGGCCGAGCGTACGGAGGTGCCGGCATGACGCGCCTGAGCCTCGTGCTGCTGCTGGGCGTGCTCGCCAGCGCGCTCTACCTCGTGCACACGCAGTACGAATCGCGCCGCCTCTTCACCGAGCTGGACCGCGCCATCGCCGAGTCGCGCCGCCTGGAGACCGAACACCAGCGCCTGCAGGTCGAGAAGCGGGCCCAGGCCACGCCGCTGCGCGTCGAGAAGCTCGCGCGCGACCGGCTGCAGATGCGCACGGCCACGCCCGCGATCACCCAGTACGTGGCCGGCGACGGCACGCCCGTCGTGACGGCGGCCGCGCCCATGGCCGGCGCCTCCGTCAGCGCGGCGGCACCGCGGGGAGCGCGCCGATGAGCCGCAGCGTGCTCTACACCTCCAGCCCGCTGCTGGCGAGCAAGACGCCCGTCTGGCGCAGCAAGTTCATCGTCGCCATGGTGGCGCTGGGCTTCCTGGCGCTCGCCGGGCGCGCGGCCTACGTGCAGGTGATCGGCAACGACTTCTTCCAGCGCCAGGGCGAGGTGCGCTTCGCGCGCACGCTGGAGCTGCCCGCCAACCGCGGGCGCATCCTGGACCGCAACGGGCTCATCCTCGCCTCCAGCGTGCCCGCCGCCAGCATCTGGGCCATTCCGGAAGACGTCGAGCAGGACAAGCCCGAGGTGCAGGCCAAGCTGCCCCAGCTGGCCAAGCTGCTGGAGATGCCGCTGCCGGCCCTGAAGGCGAAGCTGGCCGACGAAGACAAGACCTTCGTCTGGATCAAGCGCCAGCTCGACTGGGAGGTGGGCCAGCAGATCGCCGCGCTCGACATCAAGGGCATCTACCAGCGCAAGGAATACCGGCGCCAGTATCCCGAGGGCGAATCCGCCGCGCACGTGGTGGGCTTCACCAACGTGGAAGACCACGGCCAGGAGGGCGTGGAGCTCGCCTTCGACAAGGACCTGGCCGGCAAGGCCGGGTCGCGCCGCGTCATCAAGGACCGCATGGGCCGCGTCGTGGAAGGCGTCGGCGCCGAGGTGCCGCCGGTGGACGGCCGGGACATGCAGCTGTCGATCGACAGCAAGGTGCAGTTCTTCGCCTACCAGAAGCTGCGCGACCAGGTGGCGCTGCACAAGGCCAAGGCCGGCAGCGTGGTGGTGATCGACGCGCACACGGGCGAGCTGCTGGCGCTTGCCAACTACCCGAGCTACGTTCCCGACAAGCGCCAGAACCTCACCGGCGAGCAACTGCGCAACCGCGCCATCACCGACGTGTTCGAGCCCGGCTCCACGATGAAGCCGTTCACCATCGGGCTCGCGCTGGAGACCGGCCGCGTGCGGCCCGACACCATCGTCGACACCAACCCCGGGCGTGTCACGATCACGGGCTCCACCATCTCCGACACCCACAACTACGGGGTGCTCACCGTGGAGGGCGTGATCCAGAAGTCCAGCAACGTCGGCACCACCAAGATCGCCATGCAGATGCCGGCCAAGGAGATGTGGGAAACGTTTTCCGCCGCCGGCTTCGGCCAGAAGCCGCAGATCCACTTCCCCGGCGTGGTGAGCGGCCGGCTGCGCCCCTACAAGACCTGGCGTCCGGTGGAGCAGGCCACCATGTCGTACGGCTACGGCCTCTCGGCCAGCCTGCTGCAGATGGCGCGCTCCTATACGGTGTTCGCCAACGACGGCAAGATCATTCCCGCCACCATGCTCAAGACCGGCGAGCCCGCCGTGGGCGTGCCGGTGTTTTCCCCGCGCACCGCCACGCAGATCCGCAAGATGCTGCAGATGGCCGCCGGCCCCGGGGGCACGGGCCAGCAGGCGCAGACCGTGGGCTACTCCGTCGGCGGCAAGTCCGGCACGGCGCGCAAGCAGGTCGGCAAGAGCTACGCCTCCGGCAAGTACCGCGCCTGGTTCACGGGCATGGCGCCCATCGAGAAGCCGCGCATCATCGTCGCCGTGATGATCGACGAGCCCAGCGCCGGCTCGTTCTACGGCGGCGCCGTGGCCGCGCCGGTGTTCAGCGAAGTCGTGCAGCAGACGCTGCGCATGATGGGCGTGGCCCCGGACATGGCCGTGAAGCCCCGCATCGTCGCCAACAGCGTCGAGGAGTCGCTATGAACGAGATCGAGCCCGTTCCCGAGAACCCGACCCCGCCGCTGCTCGGCTCCGTGCCCGAGGCGCTGGAATGGCTGCGCGCGCGCATCGGCGCCGGCAGTGGCACGCTGCGCACCGACAGCCGCCAGGTCGGGCCCGGCGACGCGTTCATCGCCTG
Source organism: Acidovorax sp. PRC11 (assembly GCF_031844105.1). NCBI lineage: Bacteria > Pseudomonadati > Pseudomonadota > Betaproteobacteria > Burkholderiales > Comamonadaceae > Acidovorax > Acidovorax sp. PRC11. The sequence continues at coordinate 29,439 of NZ_JAUZUQ010000005.1, forward strand.
GCCGGGCGCCGCCACCGATGGCCGCATGCACGTGGGCGAGGCGCTCGCGCGCGGCGCGGCCGCCTGCCTCGTCGAGCGCGAAGGCGTGGAAGCCTTCCGTTTCGGGGCCGAGCGCGTCGCCGCGCTGCGCGACCTGAAGGCGGCCACCGGCCTGCTGGCGTCCGACTGGTTCGGCATGCCCACGCAGCGGCTGGACGTGATCGCGGTGACGGGCACCAACGGCAAGACCAGCACCACCTGGTGGCTGGCCGATGCGCTCAACCTGCTGGCCGGCGCCGGCCTCGCGCCCCAGGGCGGCTGCGGCCTGGTCGGCACCCTGGGCGTGGGCATGCCGCCCGAGCTGGAAGGCACGGGCCTCACCACGCCCGATCCGGTGCGGCTGCAGCGCGCGTTCGCCGGTTTCGTGGCGAACGGCCTGGGCGCCTGCGCCATCGAGGCATCCTCCATCGGTCTCGCGGAGCACCGCCTCGCCGGCATGCGCATCCGCGTGGCCGTGTTCACCAATTTCACGCAGGACCACCTCGACTACCACGCGGGCATGGCGGCCTACTGGCAGGCCAAGAGCGCGCTGTTCGACTGGCCCGGCCTGCAGGCGGCCGTGGTGAACATCGACGATCCGCGCGGCGGCGAACTGGCGGACACGCTCGCGCAGCGCCCGCTGGACCTCTGGACCACGTCGATCACCGGCCCGGCCCGGCTGCAGGCCCGCGACATCGCCTGGGGCGAGGGCGGCCTGCGCTTCACGGTGGCCGAAGGCGTGCAGGCCCACGTGCTGCAGACGCGCGTGATCGGCCACTACAACATCCACAACCTGCTGGCCGTGGTCGCGTCGCTGCGCGCGATCGGCATCCCGCTGGAGCACGCGCTCTGGGCCTGCGCGCAGCTCGCGCCCGTGCCCGGCCGCATGGAACTGCTCCACGAGCCCGGCCGGCCGCTGGTGGCCGTGGACTACGCCCACACGCCCGATGCGCTCGAGCAGGCCCTGCAGGCACTGCGGCCCGTGGCCGCGCAGCGCGGCGGGCGCCTGTGGTGCGTGTTCGGCTGCGGCGGCAACCGCGACCGCGCCAAGCGCCCGCTCATGGGACGCATCGCCCAGCACCGGGCCGACGCCGTGATCGCCACCAGCGACAACCCGCGCAACGAAGACCCCGGCGCCATCCTGCACGAGATCCTGCTGGGCACCGTGGCGGGCACGACCGTGCAGGTGGAGCCCGAGCGGGAGGCCGCCATCGCGCGCGCCATCGCCGAAGCGGACGCGCGCGACGTGGTGCTGATCGCCGGCAAGGGACACGAGGACTACCAGGAGACCGCGGGCGTGCGCCGTCCGTTCTCCGACGCCGCGCAGGCGCGCGCCGCGCTGGCGCTGCGCCCCGCCGCGCCCACCGCGCCCACCGCGCCCACCGCGCACGCCGCAGGCCCGGGAGCCGCCGCATGAACGCCTCGGCGACGATGCTCACCCTGCAGGAGGCGCATGCCCTGGTGCAGGCGCGCATTCCGCAGGCGCGCCTCGTGGGCGCGACCGGATCGCAGCAGCCGCCGCCACTCCGCCGCGTGCACACCGACACGCGCACCCTGCAGGCCGGCGACCTGTTCGTGGCGCTGCGGGGCGAGCGCTTCGACGCCAACGATTTCCTCGCCCAGGCGCGGGATGCCGGTGCCGCGGCCGCGCTCGCCCACCCGGGCCGCCTCGCTGCCGCGGGCCTGCCCGGCATCGAAGTGCCCGACACCCTGGCGGCGCTGGGCGCCCTGGCCACGGGCTGGCGTGCGCGCTTCGATCTGCCCCTCGTCGGCGTGACGGGCAGCAACGGCAAGACCACGGTCACGCAGATGATCGCGTCGGTGCTGCGCGCCTGGAAGGGCGAGGCCGCATTTGCAACGCAAGGCAACTTCAACAACGACATCGGCGTGCCGCTCATGCTGCTGCGCCTGCGGGCCGCGCACGAGGCCGCGGTGATCGAGCTCGGCATGAACCACCCGGGCGAGATCGCCCTGCTGGCCGGCATGGCGCGGCCCACGGTCGCGCTGGTCAACAACGCGCAGCGCGAGCACCTCGAATTCATGCACACCGTGCAGGCGGTGGCGGAGGAAAACGGCTCGGTGCTCTCCGCGCTGCCACCGGACGGCGTGGCCGTGTTCCCGGCCGCGGATGCCTATGCACCGCTCTGGCGCGGCCTGGCCGGCGCGCGCCGCTGCCTCACCTTCGCCGACCAGGCGGGCGTGGCGGCGGACGTGCGCTGCACTCGTGCCCGCTGGGAGGCCGGCGCCTGGAGCGTACAGATCGACACGCCGCAGGGCGCGTTCGGTGGCACGCTGCGCATCGCGGGACGCCACAACGTGGCCAATGCCCTGGCCGCCACGGCCTGCGCGCTGGCCGCGGGTGCACCGATCGACGCCATCGCACGCGGCCTCGCGGCCTTCGAACCCGTCAAGGGGCGCTCGCGCGCCTTCGTCGCCACCGTGGCGCCGCCGGGCGGAGCGCCGCGGCGGATCACGGGGGTGGACGACACCTACAACGCCAATCCCGACTCCATGCGCGCGGCCATCGACGTGCTGGCCGAACTGCCCGGCCCGCAACTGCTGGTGATGGGCGACATGGGCGAGGTGGGCGACCAGGGCCCGCAGTTCCATGCGGAGGCGGGGGCGCATGCGCGCGGGCGCGGCATCGGCCGGCTGTTCGCGCTGGGAGCGCTCGGCATTCACGCCGTGCAGGCCTTCGGGCCGAACGCACGGCATTTCGACGACATGGCATCGCTGCTCGAAGCGGTGCGCAAGGCCGCACCCAAGTCGGGCAGCGTGCTGGTGAAGGGATCGCGGTTCATGAAGATGGAACAGGTGGTGCAGGCGCTGGAAGCGCCGGAAGTGCCGGACGTATCGGCGCAGGGCCACCATCGGCAGGGAGGCGTCGCATGCTCCTGATGCTCTCCCAGTGGCTGCAGGGCCTGTCGCCCGAATTCGGCTTCTTCCGCGTCTTCCAGTACCTCACGTTCCGTGCGGTGATGGCGGCCATGACGGCGCTGCTCATCGGCCTCGTGGCCGGCCCGAAGGTCATCCGCATGCTCACCGCGCTCAAGATCGGCCAGCCGATCCGCGGCTACGCGATGGAGTCGCACCTGTCCAAGAGCGGCACGCCCACCATGGGCGGCGTGCTCATCCTGGGCGCGATCGCCATCTCCACGCTGCTGTGGTTCGACCTCTCGAACCGCTTCGTCTGGGTGGTGCTGGCCGTCACCCTGGGCTTCGGCGCGATCGGCTGGGTGGACGACTGGCGCAAGGTCGTGCGCAAGGACCCGGAGGGCATGCGCTCGCGCGAGAAGTACTTCTGGCAGTCGGTCATCGGCATCGTGGCCGCGCTCTACCTGGTGTTCTGCATCTCCGAGAACTCCAACGCCCGCGTGTTCGAGCTGTTCGTCACCTGGATCCAGTCGGGCTTCTCGATGGACCTGCCGCCCCAGGCGGGCCTGCTGGTGCCGTTCTTCAAGGAAGTGAGCTACCCGCTCGGCGTGCTCGGCTTCGTGATCCTGACCTACCTCGTCATCGTGGGGTCGAGCAATGCGGTGAACCTCACCGACGGCCTCGACGGCCTCGCGATCATGCCGGTCGTGATGGTGGGCGCGTCCCTCGGCGTCTTCGCGTACGTGACGGGCAGCGCGGTCTATTCCAAATACCTGCTCTTCCCCTACATCGCCGGCGCGGGCGAGCTGCTGATCTTCTGCTCGGCGATGGCCGGCGCGGGGCTCGCGTTCCTGTGGTTCAACACCCATCCGGCGCAGGTCTTCATGGGCGACGTGGGCGCGCTCGCGCTCGGCGGCGCCCTGGGCACCATCGCCATCATCGTGCGCCAGGAGATCGTGCTGGCCATCATGGGCGGCATCTTCGTGGTCGAGGCGCTCTCGGTGATGCTGCAGGTCACCTGGTTCAAGTACACCAAGCGCCGCTACGGCGAAGGCCGGCGCCTGCTCAAGATGGCGCCGCTGCACCACCACTTCGAGAAGAGCGGCTGGAAGGAAACGCAGGTCGTCGTGCGGTTCTGGATCATCACCATGCTGCTGTGCCTGATCGGCCTCACCACCCTGAAGCTGCGATGAACCCGATCGACCGCGACCGCCTTTCCATGCCCGACGGCAGCCTTCCGGATGCCGGGGCGGAGCCGTTGCCGCTGGCCCATGGGGTTGCCGGCGTCGTCCCGCCTTCGGACGCCATGCCGTCGCCGGTGGAGGAAAGCGGCGAGGTCGATGCCTCCGCTGACGTGGCTGAAGTTCCGGACCCGGCTCCGGCAGCCGGTGGCACGCAGTCCGCTGCTCCCGCCCCCGTCTCCGCCGTGGATGCCGCAATGGCCGGGATCGACATGACCGCGCCGCGGGTGTCGGCCGCGCAGCAGGCCGCGGAGTTCGTGGCCCGCATCTTCGCCGACGTGCAGCCGGAGAGCGAACAAGCACCTGCCGCGGCGGACCGCGACCAGCCCGCTGCGGCGCAGGCCGATACCGAAGCCGGCGCCGCGAGCGTGGATGGCGACGCGCCGGCCGTGCCGGAGCAGGACGCCGCCGCGGTGCCGCAGGGCCGGCCCGCCGACACGCTGCGTCCGCTGGCCGGGCAGCGCATCCTCATCCTCGGCCTGGGCGCCTCGGGCCTGGCCATGGCCCGCTGGTGCGTGCGCTGCGGCGCCGACGAGGTGACCGTGGCCGATACCCGCACCGCGCCGCCGCAGCTCGCCGCCCTGCAGGCCGAGCTGCCGCAGGTGCGCTTCGTGCCGGGCGCGTTCGATGCCGCGCTCGTGCAGGGCCGTGCGCTGCACGCGGTGTACCGCTCGCCGGGCCTCTCGCCCGACACGGTCGCGCCGGTGTTCGTGGCCGCGGGTGCGGAAGGCATCGCCACGGGCGGCGAGCTGGGCCTGTTCGCGATGGCGCTCGCCGCGCTGAAGGCATCGCACGGCTATGCGCCCGCGGTGCTCGCCATCACCGGCACCAACGGCAAGACCACCGTCACCTCGCTCACCGGCCTGCTGGTGGAATGCGCCGGCCGCTCGGTGGCCGTGGCCGGCAACATCGGCCCGACGCTGCTGGACACCCTGGGCGAGCGGCTCGACGGCGACGCGCTCCCCGACGTGTGGGTGCTGGAACTCTCCAGCTTCCAGCTCGACGGCGCCACCGGCTTCGAGCCCACCGCGGCCACGGTGCTCAACGTCACGCAGGACCACCTCGACTGGCACGGCGACATGCCCGCCTACGCGAATGCCAAGGCCCGCATCTTCGGGGCATCCGGCCTCATGCTGCTCAACCGCGACGATGCCACCGTCATGGCGATGCTGCCGCCGCCCGTGCGCGTGAAGCTCCAGAAGCCCCAGTTGCGCGCCCACGTGACCTTCGGCGCCGACATGCCCCAGCGCCCCGGCGACTTCGGCATCGAGACCGTGAACGGCATGGCGTGGCTGGTGCGGGCGCTGGAGGCCGACGAGACGGCCAAGCGCACGCGCGGCCGCGCCGAGGAAGACCTGCACATCCAGCGCCTGATGCCGGCCGACGCGCTGCGCATCCGCGGCCGCCACAACGCCGTGAACGCACTGGCCGCTCTGGCGCTCGCGCATGCCGCCGGCTGCGCCCTGGCGCCGATGCTGTACGCGCTGCGCGAATACCGCGGCGAGCCGCACCGCGTGGAGCCCGTGGGCCGCGTGAACGAGGTCGAATACTTCGACGACAGCAAGGGCACGAACGTGGGCGCCACCGTGGCCGCGCTCGGCGGCCTGGGCGCGGAGCGACGCGTCGTCGTCATCCTGGGCGGCGAGGGCAAGGGGCAGGACTTCTCGCCGCTGGCCATGCCCGTGTCGCGCTACGTGCGCGCGGCCGTGCTGATCGGCCGCGACGGCCCGCAGATCCGCGCCGCGCTGCGGGACGCGGGCGTGCCGCTCGTCGATGCCGCCACGCTGCCCGAGGCCGTGCGCCTGGCCGCGCAGCGGGCCCATGCTGGCGACGCCGTGCTGATGTCGCCCGCCTGCGCGAGCTTCGACATGTTCCGCAACTACGAACACCGCGCCGAAGTGTTCCGCGAGGCCGTGCAGGTGCTCGCGCAAGAGGCCGGGCAGGCACTGGAAGGGGGGCTCGCATGAGCGCCGACGCAACGGTTTCCCGCGGATGGCGCCAGCGCATGTCCGGCTGGTTCGGCGGTGGCGACGCACCCGCGGCCGACGTGCTGCCCGTGCGCGTGGGCGGCACGGAATACCGCCAGATCACGACCACGCCGGCGCGCGTGCTCGGCTTCGACCAGGCGCTGCTCTGGGTCGTCGTGGCCCTGCTGGCCTGGGGCCTCGTCATGGTGTATTCGGCGTCGATCGCCATGCCGGACAACCCGCGCTTCGGCAAGATCGCGCCCACCCACTTCCTCATGCGCCACATCTTCGCGCTGGGCATGGGCTTCGTCGCCGCGCTGCTGACGTTCCAGGTGCCGATGTCCGTCTGGGAGCGCGTCGCGCCGTGGCTGTTCATCGCCTCCATCCTGCTGCTGGTGGCGGTGCTCGTGCCGCACGTGGGCACGGTGGTGAACGGCGCGCGCCGCTGGCTGTCGCTGGGCATCATGAACTTCCAGCCCTCCGAACTCGCGAAATTCGCGGTGGTGATCTACGCGGCCGACTACATGGTGCGCAAGATGGAAGTGAAGGAGCGCTTCTTCCGCGCCGTGCTGCCGATGGGCGTGGCGGTAGCGGTGGTCGGCGTGCTGCTGCTGGCCGAGCCCGACATGGGCGCTTTCATGGTGATCGCCATCATCGCCATGGGCATCCTCTTCCTGGGCGGCGTGAACGCGCGCATGTTCTTCCTGATCGCGGCCGTGCTGGTGTTCGCCTTCGCCGTCATGGTGATGGGCAGCCCGTGGCGCCGCGAGCGGATCTTCGCCTACCTCGACCCGTTCAGCGAGGCGCACGCGCTCGGCAAGGGCTACCAGCTCTCGCACTCGCTCATCGCCATTGGCCGCGGCGAGATCTTCGGCGTCGGCCTGGGCGGCAGCGTGGAGAAGCTGCACTGGCTGCCCGAGGCGCACACCGACTTCCTGCTCGCGGTGATCGGCGAGGAATTCGGCCTCATGGGCGTGCTCATGGTGATCGTGCTCTTCTTCTGGATGACGCGCCGCATCATGCACATCGGCCGCCAGGCCATCGCGCTCGACCGCGTGTTCGCCGGCCTCGTCGCGCAGGGCGTGGCGATCTGGATGGGCTTCCAGGCCTTCATCAACATGGGCGTGAACCTCGGCGCGCTGCCCACCAAGGGCCTCACCCTGCCGCTCATGAGCTTCGGCGGCTCGGCCATCCTCATGAACCTCGTGGCGATCGCGGTGGTGCTGCGCGTGGACTATGAAAACAAGCACCTCATGCGCGGAGGCCGCGTATGAGGTGCTTGTTTCGCCAAAACAAGCACTCGCCGCGCGCCAGCGCGGCGGGGCGCGCAGCGCCGATGAGGGGAGGGCGCGTATGACCACCCCCAGGACCGCCCTCGTCATGGCCGGCGGCACCGGCGGCCACATCTTCCCCGGCCTGGCCGTGGCCGAAGAGCTGCGCGCGCGCGGCTGGACCGTGCACTGGCTCGGCACGCCGGGCAGCATGGAATCGCGCATCGTGCCGCCGCAGGGTTTCGCCTTCGAGCCGATCGATTTCTCGGGCGTGCGCGGCAAGGGCCTGCTCACGCTGGCGCTGCTGCCGCTGCGGCTGCTGCGCGCGTTCTGGCAGGCGCTCGCGGTGGTGCGGCGCGTGCGGCCGGACGTGGTCGTGGGGCTGGGCGGCTACGTCACCTTCCCGGGCGGCATGATGGCCGTGCTCTGCGGCAAGCCGCTCGTGGTGCACGAGCAGAACTCGGTGGCCGGTCTGGTCAACAAGGTGCTGGCCGGCGTGGCCGACCGCGTCTTCACCGCCTTCCCCGACGCGCTGCGCAGGGGCGCCTGGGTCGGCAATCCGCTGCGCACCGCCTTCACGCGCCAGGCCGGCCCGCAGGAGCGCTTCGCCGGCCGCAGCGGCCCGCTGCGCCTGCTGGTGGTGGGCGGCAGCCTGGGCGCCAAGGCGCTGAACGACATCGTGCCGCAGGCGCTGGCGCTGATTCCGGCGGACCGGCGTCCGGTGGTTACCCACCAGAGCGGCGCCGCCCAGATCGACGCCCTGCGCGCGAACTACGCCGCCGCGGGCGTGGAGGCCGCGCTCACCCCCTTCATCGACGACACCGCCACCGCGTTCGCCGAGGCCGACCTCATCGTCTGCCGCGCCGGCGCGAGCACGGTGACCGAGATCGCCGCCGTGGGCGCGGCGGCCGTGTTCGTGCCGTTCCCGCATGCGGTGGACGACCACCAGACGGCCAATGCCCGGTTCCTCGCCGACGCCGGCGGCGGATGGCTCGTGCAGCAGCGCGACCTGTCCGCTGGATCGCTGGCGCAATTGCTACAAAATACGGAGCGCGCAGCGCTGTTGGAGCGCGCGCTGAAAGCCAAGACAATGCAGAAGATCCACGCCACCCGCGAGGTGGTGAACGCGTGCGAGGAGCTGGCCTCGTGAAGCACGCCATCCGCCACATCCATTTCGTGGGCCTCGGGGGCGCCGGCATGTGCGGCATCGCCGAGGTGCTGTTCAACCTGGGCTACGAGATCTCGGGCTCGGACCTCGCCGACAGCGCCACGCTGCGGCGCCTCTCGGCGCTGGGCATCTCCACCCACGTGGGCCATGCGGCCGCGCACATCGAGGGCGCCGACGCGGTGGTCACCTCCACCGCCGTGCAGGCCGACAACCCCGAGGTGCTGGCCGCGCGCGAGCGCAAGATCCCGGTGGTGCCGCGCGCGCTGATGCTCGCCGAGCTGATGCGTCTCAAGCGCGGCATCGCGATCGCCGGCACCCACGGCAAGACCACCACCACCAGCCTCGTGACCAGCGTGCTCGCGGAAGCCGGCCTGGACCCGACGTTCGTGATCGGCGGGCGCCTCAACAGCGCGGGAGCGAACGCCAAGCTGGGGCAGGGCGACTACATCGTGGTCGAGGCCGATGAATCCGATGCCTCGTTCCTCAACCTGCTGCCCGTGATGGCGGTGGTGACGAACATCGATGCCGACCACATGGAGACCTACGGCCACGACTTCGGCCGGCTCAAGTCGGCCTTTGTGGACTTCCTGCACCGCATGCCGTTCTACGGCACGGCCATCCTCTGCACCGACAACCCCGCGATCCGCGAGATCCTGCCCGACGTGACCTGCCCGGTCACGAGCTACGGCTTCTCGGAGGACGCCCAGGTGCGCGCCGTGGACGTGCGGGCCGACGCGGGCCGCATGCGCTTCCGGGTGCAGCGCCGCAACGGCGTCACGCTGCCCGACCTCGACGTGGTGCTGAACCTCGCGGGCGAGCACAACGTGCTGAACGCGCTCTCGGCGATCGCCGTGGCGGTGGAGCTGAACGTCCCCGACGAGGCGCTGCTGCGCGCGCTCGCGCAGTTCAAGGGCGTGGGCCGGCGCTTCCAGCGCTGGGGCGAGCTGCCCGCGCAGGGTGGCGGCACCTTCACCCTCATCGAGGACTACGGCCACCACCCGGTGGAGATGACGGCCACGATCGCCGCGGCGCGCGGGGCCTTCCCGGGCCGCCGCCTGGTGCTGGCCTTCCAGCCGCACCGCTACAGCCGCACGCGCGACTGCTTCGAGGATTTCGTGAAGGTGATGGGCAGCGCCGACGCGGTGCTGCTCACCGAGGTGTATGCGGCCGGCGAGACGCCGATCGTGGCGGCGGACGGCCGCTCGCTCGCCCGCGCCGTGCGCGTGGCGGGGCAGGTGGAGCCCGTCTTCGTGGACGACGTGGCGGAGCTGCCCCGGCGCATCGCGGACAACGCGCGGGCTGGCGACGTGGTGCTGTGCATGGGAGCCGGCTCGATCGGCGCCGTGCCCGCGAAGGTGGTGGACATGCTGCGCACGGACGTGCCGGCGATGCAGGAGGGTCGGTGATGGCCGCGGGCTTACCTGAAACCGAAATCGACGTGCGCGCGCTGGGCAAGGTGGCCGTGCTGATGGGCGGCGACTCCGCCGAGCGCGAAGTCTCGCTCATGTCCGGCGGCGGCGTGCTGCAGGCGCTGCGCGCGCGCGGCGTGGACGCGCATGCGTTCGACCCCTCGCAGTCCGACCTCTCGGAACTCAAGAGCCACGGCTACACGCGCTGCTTCATCGCGCTGCACGGCCGCCACGGCGAGGACGGCACGGTGCAGGGCGCGCTGGAGCTGCTGCGCATTCCGTACACCGGCCCGGGCGTGATGGCGTCGTCCATCGCCATGGACAAGATCATGACCAAGCGCATCTGGCGCTTCGAGGGCCTCTCGACTCCCGACTGGCGCCTGGTGTCGAGCGCCTCGGAAACCGCGCAGGCGTTCAAGGAACTGGGCTCGCCGATGATCGTCAAGCCCTCGCGCGAGGGCTCCACCATGGGGCTCACCAAGGTCACCTCCCCGGGGCAGTGCGAGCAGGCCTACCTGCTGGCCTCGCGCTACGACCCCGAGGTGCTGTGCGAGGAATTCATCGAGGGCGAGGAAACCACCTGCCCCGTCCTCGGCCAGGGCGCGCAGGCGCGCGCGCTGCCGGTGATCCGCATCGTGGCGCCCGAGGGCAACTACGACTACCAGAACAAGTACTTCACCGACGTCACGCAGTACCACTGCCCGAGCGGACTGCCCGAGGACGAGGAGCGCGAGATCCAGCGCATGGTGCTGCAGGCCTTCCGCACGCTGCAGTGCCGCGGCTGGGCACGCGCCGACATCATGATCCGCGCGCGCGACCGCAAGCCCTTCCTGCTGGAGATCAACACCTCGCCCGGCATGACCGGCCACTCGCTGGTGCCGATGTCGGCGCGCGCCACGGGCATGAGCTACGAGGAGCTGTGCGTGCGCATCCTCGCGAGCGCGTCGCTCGATGCCGAGCAGGGCCGCCAGCCCGCGGCGGGACGGACGGGAACGCCATGACCACGACGACCTCGCTGCCCGCACCGCTGGACGTGAAGCTCATGAACTGGACCGCCGCGGTCCTGTTCGTGGGCTGCGCCGCGGCCGTGCTGGTGGCGGCGGGGTCCTGGGCGCGGCACCATCCGATGTTCGCGATCGGGCGCATCGTGGTGCAGGGCGAGCTGGTGCACAACAACGCGGTCACGCTGCGCGCCAACGTCGGGCCGCACCTCGTGGGCAATTTCTTCACCATGGACCTGGCCGCGGTGCGCGAAGCCTTCGAGCAGGTGCCGTGGGTGCGGCGCGCCATGGTACGCCGCGAGTTCCCCAACAGCCTGCGGGTCGAGCTGCAGGAGCACGACGCCTTCGCCTACTGGGGACCCGAGGAGGGATCGACGCTGCTGAGCACCCGGGGCGAGGTGTTCGAGGCCAGCCCGGACGACGTGGACGAGGACGAACTGCCGCGGCTGCAGGGCCCCCAGGGCCAGTCGGCGGCGGTGATGCAGATGTACCAGCGGCTCGCGCCGATCGTCGAGCCGCTGGGTGCGCGCCTCGCGACGCTGGAGCTCTCCCCGCGCGGCAGCTGGCGCGGCTCGCTCACCAGCGGCGCGTCGCTCGAACTGGGCGGCGGCTCGCCGGACGACGTCGAGATGCGGACCCGGCGCTTCGTGCGCACGCTGGCGCGCGTGACGGCCCAGTACGGCCGCCGGGCCGACGCGCTGGAATCCGCGGACCTGCGTCATCCGGACGGCTACGCCATGCGTTTGCGCGGCGTGACCACCGTCGAGGGCGACGTGCCGCGGGCGGCGCCGCGCGCAGCCGCGCGGCGTCCGGCGGGCGGGAGCAGCAGCAACAACGGCGCGCGGCGCGAGCCTCCGAGGAATCGCTGACACAAGTCAGGACACACAAGATATGGCACGAGAATACAAAGACGTGGTGGTGGGGCTGGACATCGGGACGGCCAAGGTGATGGCCGTGGTGGCCGAGGTGCTCCCGGGCGGAGACCTGAAGCTGGCCGGCCTGGGCGTGGCGCCGAGCAACGGCCTCAAGCGCGGCGTGGTGGTCAACATCGACGCCACGGTGCAGAGCATCCAGCAGGCGCTGAAGGAGGCCGAGCTGATGGCCGACTGCAAGATCCAGCGCGTCTACACCGGCATCACGGGCAGCCACATCCGCGGCCTCAATTCGAGCGGCATGGTGGCCGTCAAGGACAAGGAGGTCACCCCCGCCGACGTGGCGCGCGTGGTCGAGACGGCCAAGGCCATCAACATCTCGTCCGACCAGCGGCTGCTGCTGGTGGAGCCGCAGGAATTCGTGATCGACGGGCAGGACGTGCGCGAGCCCATCGGCATGAGCGGCATCCGCCTGGAGGCCAAGATCCACATCGTGACCGGCGCGCAGAGCGCGGCCGAGAACATCATCAAGTGCGTGCGCCGCTGCGGCCTGGAGGTCGAGCAGCTCATGCTGAACCCGCTCGCCTCCAGCCAGGCGGTGCTGACCGACGACGAGCGCGAACTCGGCGTGGCCGTGGTGGACGTGGGCGCCGGCACGACCGACGTGGCGATCTTCACGGGCGGCGCCATCCGGCACACCGCCGTGATCCCGATCGCGGGCGACCTGATCACCAGCGACATCGCCATGGCGCTGCGCACGCCCACCAAGGACGCCGAGGACATCAAGGTCGAGAGCGGCTACGCCAAGCAGCTGCTGGCCGACCCGGAAGCGCAGGTGGAAGTGCCGGGCCTGGGCGACCGCAGCCCCCGCATGTTGTCCAAGCAGGCGCTGGCCGGCGTGATCGAGCCGCGCGTGGAGGAGATCTTCTCGCTCGTGCAGCAGGTGATCCGCGAATCGGGCTACGAGGAAGTGCTGTCGTCGGGCATCGTGCTCACGGGCGGCAGCGCGATCATGCCGGGCATGGTGGAGCTGGGCGAGGACATCTTCCTCAAGCCCGTGCGCCGCGGCATTCCGAAGTATTCCAGCGCGTTGTCCGACATGGTGGCCCAGCCGCGTGCTGCTACCGTCATGGGTTTGCTCGAGGAGGCGCGGCAGGCACGCCTGCGCGGCTTCAAAGTGGCGCAGAAGAGCGGCTCGGTGAAAACGGCCTTCGGTCGGTTCAAGGACTTCATCGTCGGGAACTTCTGACATGTACGTCCCTCTGCACCGGCTCGCCCGTGGAAGTCCTTCCGGCCGCTACCGCCACCGATGGCCCAGTACCGGTCCCCCGGGCGCGTGTTTCTGCAGCGCCCCACCGTTTTTTTTGACAACCTCATCGGCCACAGCGGCCGACCGTACATCGCACGTAAAGACCAGGATCTAGGAGCACCAGCATGACCATCGAAATGATCGAAGCCGAAGAGTTCAACCAGGGCACGCAGATCAAGGTGATCGGCGTCGGCGGCGGCGGCGGCAATGCCGTCGAGCACATGATCGCGCGCCAGGTGCAGGGCGTGGAGTTCGTCTGCGCCAACACCGACGCGCAGGCGCTCACCCGCAGCAGCGCGCACCGCGTGATCCAGCTGGGCCACAGCGGCCTGGGCGCCGGCAGCAAGCCCGAGAAGGCGCGCGAGGCCGCCGAGGCCGCGCAGGAGGACATCCGCCAGGCCATCCAGGGCGCGCACATGCTCTTCATCACCGCCGGCATGGGCGGCGGCACCGGCACCGGCGCCGCACCCGTGATCGCGCGCGTGGCCAAGGAGATGGGCATCCTGACCGTGGGCGTGGTCACCAAGCCCTTCGAGTGGGAAGGCGGCCGCCGCATGCAGAACGCCGACAATGGCCTCTCCGAACTGGAAGCCAACGTCGACTCCCTGATCGTGGTGCTCAACGAGAAGCTGCTGGAAGTGCTGGGCGACGACATCACCCAGGACGAGGCCTTCGCGCACGCCAACGACGTGCTGAAGAACGCCGTGGGCGGCATCGCCGAGATCATCAACGAGTACGGCCACGTGAACGTCGACTTCGAAGACGTGCGCACCGTGATGGGCGAGCCCGGCAAGGCCATGATGGGCACCGCCGTCGCGAGCGGCCCCGACCGTGCCCGCATCGCCGCCGAGCAGGCCGTGGCCTGCCCGCTGCTGGAAGGCATCGACCTGTCGGGCGCCAAGGGCGTGCTGGTGCTGGTCACGGCCGCCAAGGGCAGCCTCAAGCTGTCCGAATCGCGCCTGGCGATGAGCACCATCAACGCCTACGCGTCGCCCGATGCGCACGTCATCTACGGCGCGGCCTACGACGACAGCCTGGGCGACGACATCCGCGTGACCGTGGTGGCCACCGGCCTGTCGCGCGCCAACGCGCGTCGCCAGCCGATCTCGGTGGTGCAGGGCGGCCTGCGCACCGGCACCGACAACCTCGCCTACCAGGTGCCGATCTCGGGCGCGACCGTGGGCGTGGCCAGCGGCCTCGTGGGCGGCGGCGCGGCTTCGCAGACCGACTACGGCAACATGGCGGTGCCCAGCGTCTGGCGCACCAACCGCACGCAGGCCGCGGCCCGCGTGGACGCGCTGTCCTCGGGCGGCATGGACGATCTCGAAATCCCCGCGTTCCTCCGCAAGCAGGCCGACTGATCGGCCCCCCTGGGGCTTGTCCTCGGGTCGCCGCTGGCCGCTCCGCTCCTTTCCGGGAGCCGGGCGGCCTTTTTGTTTCCGTTGGTGACCTCTGCGCTATGGAAGCCATAGCCATGGATGCGCACAGGGATGGGAGCCGCCACCTAAAATCGGCGGATGCTCCAGCAACGCACGATCAAGACCCTCACCCGCGCCGTGGGCGTGGGCCTGCACAGTGGACAGCGGGTCGAGCTCACGTTGCGTCCGGCCGCGCCGGACACGGGCATCGTGTTCCGCCGCATCGATCTGCCCGAGCCCGTGGACATTCCGATCCGCGCCGAGTCCGTGGTGGATACGCGCATGGCCTCCACGATCGGCGTGGGCGGTGCCAAGGTGCACACCGTCGAGCACCTCATGTCTGCATGCGCAGGCCTGGGGCTCGACAATCTGTACATCGACATCACGGCCGAGGAAGTGCCGATCCTCGACGGCTCCTCCGCGTCGTTCGTGTTCCTGCTGCAGAGCGCCGGCGTGGTGCTGCAGAACGCGCCCAAGAAATTCATCCGCGTCACGCGCCCCGTCGAGGTGCGCGAGGGCCAGGGGCAGCAGCTCAAGTGGGCGCGCCTCGAGCCCTACCACGGCTACAAGCTGCGGTTCGAGATCGACTTCGCGCACCCGGCGGTGGATTCCACCGGCCAGAGCGTGGAGTTCGACCTGGGCGCGGGCAACTACACGCGCGACATCGCCCGTGCCCGCACCTTCGGTTTCACGAAGGATGTGGAAATGATGCGCGCGAGCGGGCTGGCGCTGGGCGGCGGGCTCGACAACGCGATCGTCATGGACGACTACAAGGTGCTGAACGCCGACGGCCTGCGCTACGACGACGAGTTCGTGAAGCACAAGATCCTCGACGCCATCGGCGATCTCTACATCGTCGGCCGGCCGCTGCTCGCGGCCTACAGCGCCTTCCGGTCGGGCCATGCGATGAACAACCTGCTGCTGCGCGAACTGCTGGCCCATGAAGACGCATGGGAGATCGCGACCTTCGAGAGCGAGCGGCAGGCGCCCAAGGGCTTCGCCATGCCCGTCCAGGCCTGGTGAGGCGGCGGCGATGCTGCTGTTCCGCGGGCTGTTCTTCTTCCTGCTGCTCCTGGCGGTGGTGTGCTTCGTGTTCTACATGGGCACCGGGCAGCCGCGCTACAAGCGCTACGGCATCGTGATCGTGAAGTGGACCGTGCTCTCGGCCTTCGCCTTCTTCGCGGTGCTGGCGCTCGAGCGCTTCCTCTGACGTTCCTTGCCCGGTGCCGCTGCGGCGCGGCGTGACACGGCCGGGCATCGCTCCTATACTCGCGCCTGCTCCGGGGTGCACGTATGGCGTGCTGAGATGGCGGACCTGACCGCCGGAACCGCGAACTTGATCTGGTTAGTACCAGCGTAAGAAGAGCTGCAGCCGGGATTCCCGCGCCTGCAGGCGAAGGCCCCAGCCGGCGTTCGCCTGGCCGCCACGCGCCATCGCCCCGTCCCCGGGGCCGAGGGCCGCGCAGCGGGCGCCTCCGCAAGGGGGCCGGGGGCGGCCACACCTGGTCTCATGCGGAGCACATTTCCATCCAACCGAGGAGATTGCCCGCCATGAATGCCCCCGACAAGTTCGCCCAGCTGCTCTCGCTGACCCGCGAACCCTTTCCCGCCTCCACCAAGAACTACATCACGGGCAGCCGCCCGGACCTGCGCGTGCCGGTGCGAGACATCGCGCTCACCAACGGCGAGCAGGTCAGCGTGTATGACACCTCCGGCCCCTACACCGACCCGGCCGCGGTGATCGACGTGCGCCGGGGCCTCGCCAGCGTGCGCGGCGGCTGGATCGAGGGCCGCGGCGATACCGAGCGCTACCAGGGGCGCCCGCAGCAGGCGCTGGACGACGGCAGCAAGTCCGAAGACGCCGCCCGCCTTGCCGTGCTGCGCGCCGAGGCCGCCGCCCTGCAGCGCGCGCCCCTGCGCGCCAGGAGCGGCGCCAATGTGACGCAAATGCACTACGCCAGGAAGGGCATCGTCACGCCCGAGATGGAGTACGTGGCCCTGCGCGAGAACGGCCGCCGCGAATGGATGGCGCAGTACCAGCAGGACGCGGCACGCGAGCAGCGCCTGGCGGGCAACCCGCTGGGCGCCAGCATCCCGAAGATCATCACGCCCGAGTTCGTGCGGGACGAAGTGGCGCGCGGCCGCGCCATCATCCCGGCCAACATCAACCACCCCGAGGTCGAGCCGATGGCCATCGGGCGCAACTTCAAGGTCAAGATCAACGCCAACATCGGCAACTCGGCCGTCACCTCCAGCATCGAGGAAGAGGTCGAGAAGCTGGTCTGGGCGATCCGCTGGGGCGCGGACAACGTGATGGACCTCTCCACGGGCAAGAACATCCACACCACGCGCGACTGGATCGTGCGCAACAGCCCCGTGCCCATCGGCACCGTGCCGATCTACCAGGCGCTGGAGAAGGTGGGCGGCATCGCCGAGGACCTGACCTGGGCGATCTTCCGCGACACGCTGATCGAGCAGGCCGAGCAGGGCGTGGACTACTTCACCATCCATGCCGGCGTGCGCCTGGCCTTCATCCACCTGACGGCCGGGCGGCGCACGGGCATCGTCTCGCGCGGCGGCTCCATCATGGCCAAGTGGTGCATGGCGCACCACAAGGAGAGCTTCCTCCACGAGCATTTCGAGGACATCTGCGACATCATGAAGGCGTACGACGTGTCCTTCAGCCTGGGCGACGGCTTGCGGCCCGGCTGCGCGAGCGACGCCAACGACGAGGCCCAGTTCGCCGAGCTGCGCACGCTGGGCGAGCTCACGCAGGTCGCCTGGAAGCACGACGTGCAGACCATGATCGAAGGCCCCGGCCACGTGCCCCTGCACATGATCCAGGCCAACATGACCGAGCAGCTCAGGACCTGCCACGAGGCGCCGTTCTACACCCTGGGGCCGCTGACCATCGACATCGCCCCGGGCTACGACCACATCGCGTCGGCCATCGGCGCGGCCATGATCGGCTGGATGGGCACGGCCATGCTCTGCTACGTGACGCCCAAGGAGCACCTGGGCCTGCCCGACCGCGACGACGTGAAGCAGGGGATCATCGCGTACAAGATCGCCGCGCATGCGGCCGACGTGGCCAAGGGCCATCCGGGCGCCCGCGCCCGCGACGACGCGCTCAGCCAGGCGCGCTTCGACTTCCGCTGGCAGGACCAGTTCAACCTGGGGCTCGACCCGGAAACGGCGCAGGAATACCACGACGAGACGCTGCCCAAGGACTCGGCGAAGGTGGCGCACTTCTGCTCCATGTGCGGGCCGAAATTCTGCTCGATGAAGATCACGCAGGAAGTGCGCGACTTCGCCGCCCGGGGCCTGCAGGAGAAATCCGAGGAATTCCGCAGCGGCGGCGGGGAACTCTACGTGCCGATCCAGCCCGCCTGACGGCAGCGGGCCTGCGGCGTGGGCCGTGCTCCACCAACGCGACAGTGGTTACGCCCGTGTTGCGCGATGATCAACCCGGCAGGAAAAGCCACCCCGTGGTTTCCCTGCCGGCTGCCTGGGTGCGCCGCCCTATAGTGGCGCCCCGGCGGCCCACGAGGCTGCTTCGGGATGGGCGCAGTTATTGCATGTGCCCGTGTAACTGTTTGTAGAGGACACCATGAATACCCTGGGACGCCTGTCGATACGCGCGCGCCTGTATTTCGGCACGATCTTTTCCCTGGTACTGCTCGTCATCATCGGGGGCCTGGGGTATCTGGCCCTCGACCGCACGCGCGACACGCTGCAGGAACTTTTCTCGCAGCGCGTGCAGACGCTCACGGACATGGCCGACCTGCGCACGACGCTCGGCACGCTGCGCCGCACCGAGAAGGACATCATCCTCAACTTCAACAACTCGGTGGAGGTCTCGGCCCAGCGCGAGGCGTGGACGAAAACGCTCGCCGCGCTGCGCAAGAGTCTGGCCGACGTGCGGCAGGTGCAGGCGGGCGATGCGGATTTCGTGGCCGCCATCGACAAGGCCCTCGGCGAGATCCAGCAGTATGAAGCCGGCATTTCTCCGATCTTCGAGCAGATCGAGCGGGCGCAGCTCGACGGTGCCGGCGGCGCGGCCTATGCCGAGCGGCTCAAGGGCCACATGGAGACGACCGACCAGCTGCTCGCGAGCCTCGCCAAGAGCGCGCGCGAGAAGATGGACGAGGCCCGCGGAGGCATGGATGCGCGCACGGCCACCATGTCCGCGGTGATCGGCCTGGGGCTGGTGCTGGCCCTGGCGGTGCTGATCCCGCTCACGTTCTTCAGCGTGCGCTCCATCACGCGGTCGCTGGCCCAGGCCCGCGCGCTCGCCGAACGCATCGCCGGCGGCGACCTCTCGCACGAGGTGCGCCCCGCTCAGATGGACGAGGTCGGCCAGCTCGTCGTGGCCATGGGCCGCATGCAGGACGCGCTGCGCGGCCTGGTGCGGCAGGTGCAGGAGGCGTCCGGCAACATCTCGACGGCGAGCACCGAGATCGCCACCGGCAACCACGACCTGAGCCAGCGCACCGAGCAGACCGCCGCCAACCTGGAGGAGACCGCGTCCTCGATGGAGATGCTCACCGGCACCGTGCAGCAGAGCACCCAGTCGGCGCAGCAGGCGAGCGATTTCGCCTCCACCGCGGCCGAGGTGGCCGCGCGGGGCGGCAGCGTGGTTTCGCAGGTCGTGGCCACGATGGGCCAGATCACCGAAAGCTCGCGCCGCATCGCCGACATCACGGGCGTGATCGATTCCATCGCCTTCCAGACCAACATCCTGGCGCTGAACGCGGCCGTGGAAGCCGCCCGCGCGGGCGAGCAGGGACGGGGCTTCGCGGTGGTGGCGGCCGAGGTGCGCACGCTGGCCCAGCGCTCGGCGGCGGCGGCCAAGGAAATCAAGGAGCTGATCGGCTCGTCGGTGGAGCGCGTGGAGAGCGGCTCGCGCCTCGTGGGCCAGGCCGGCGCGACGATGACCGAGATCGTGGACAGCGTGCGCCGCGTCTCGGAGATGATCTCGGAGATCACCGCCTCGTCGGCCGAGCAGAGCGACAACATCGGCCAGATCAGCCAGTCCGTGAGCCAGCTCGACCAGATGACGCAGCAGAACGCTGCGCTGGTGGAGCAGTCCACCGCGGCGTCGGAGTCGCTGCGCGAGCAGGCCGTCCAGCTGCTCGGCGCCGTGCGCCGTTTCCAGCTCGACGAGGGCGGCAGGGCCGTCTCCGGCGCCGTGGACATGCTGCCCGCCTCCCGGAACGCGGCGGCGCTGCTGCCGCGGTAGGCATGGCCCCCAGGGCGGCCCGCGGCGGCCGCCCACGCGTTGTTACGACCGCACGGCCGTGCCGGTGATACCCTGCGGCTTTTGCGACAGAGCATCGCCATGACCACCTCTTCCGACCTTCCTTTCGCGGCTTCTGCAGGAATGCCCGCCCGGCGCCTGCGGACCTTCGGATCGGCGCTGGCCGTGGGACTGTCCGCGCTGTGCGCGCAGGCCCAGCCCTTCGACGGGGTGCCGGGCCGCGAGCGCGAGTCCGCCCGTGGTCATGGCTACGGACACGGGCCTGGCCATGGGCCCGGACCCGGCTACGGCCGCGGCCCCGACCACCACCGGGGCGGGCCAGGGTACTACGGACCGCAGCCCGGCCCGCACCACGGGGGGCCGCCCCCCGGCTGGCAGGGCCACCACGCGAAGCCGCGGCACCACCACCCCGGCCCGCCGCCCCATGCGCAGGCCCACGGCCGGCGCCATGGCGCGGGGCCGCACCACGACTGGTACCGCGGCAGCCGCGTGCCGCCGATGTACCGCTCGCACCATTACGTGGTGCAGGACTGGCGCATGCACCACCTGGCTCCCCCGCCGCGCGGCTACCACTGGGTGCAGAACGGCCCCGACTACCTGCTGATCTCCCTGGGCTCCGGCGTCATCGCGCAGATCGTGTTCCGCTAGCGATCCGCTACAAAGTCCTTCCGCCGCGGTACATCGCGTGCTGGCGGCGGTTGAGCGTGGTGACTTCCCCGAGCCTCGCCATCGCCGCGCCCGCGTGGGCATGGGTGATGGCCAGGCCCAGGGCGTCGGCCGCGTCGGTGCCCGGCAGGCCGGGCAGCTGCAGCAGCCGGCGCACCATCTCCTGCACCTGCGACTTGGCCGCGCGGCCGTTTCCCACCACCGCCTTCTTCATCTGCAGGGCGGTGTACTCGGCCACGGGCAGGCCGCTCGCCACCAGCGCCGTCAGGCACGCGCCGCGCGCCTGGCCGAGCAGCAGGGTGGATTGCGGGTTCACGTTCACGAAGACGATCTCGACCGTGGACGCGTCGGGCTGGTAGCGCGCGGCCACCTCGGTGATGCCGTCGAACAGGATCTTCAGGCGGCCGGGCAGGTCGCCCAGGGCCGCGCCCGTGGTGCGGATGGTGCCGCTGGCCACGTAGCTCAGGTGGTGCCCGTCCACGTCCACCACGCCGAAGCCGGTGGTCTGCAGGCCGGGATCGATGCCCAGGATTCTCATGAGGTGCCGTTCAGAGGCCGAAGTACCAGCGGGCCGAATGGAAGAACACCGGGCCGGCGAAGCACAGCGCGTCCACGCGGTCCAGCAGGCCGCCGGCGCCGGTGGTGGATTGTCCCTGCAGGCCCCAGCTGGTCACGCCGCGGTCGCGCTTGAGGGCCTTCATCACCAGGTGGCCGAGGGTGCCCGCGAGGCAGGCCAGCAGCGCCATGCCGAGCGCCTGCCCGACCTTGAACGGCGTGATGAACGACAGCGCCACGCCGGCCAGCCCGCCGATCGCCACGCCGACGCTCCAGCTCAGCCACTGGAAGCTCTGGCTCACCTGCGGGGCCACGGGACGGTGCGGAAAGCGCCGGCCCAGCAGATGCTGGGCGATGACGCTGGTCTGCACCACGGCCACGAGGAAGAAGACCAGGAAGGCGCCCCGGCCCTCGTAGTTCGGGAAGTCGAGCAGCAGCAGCGCGGGCACGTGGCTCATGCCGTACACGCAGACCATGATGCCCCACTGCAGCTTGGCATTGCGCTCCAGGAAGCGT
The DNA here is from genome assembly GCF_031844105.1 of Acidovorax sp. PRC11. Lineage (NCBI taxonomy): Bacteria > Pseudomonadati > Pseudomonadota > Betaproteobacteria > Burkholderiales > Comamonadaceae > Acidovorax > Acidovorax sp. PRC11. The sequence goes on from NZ_JAUZUQ010000005.1 coordinate 50,984, forward strand.
TCCGGATCGTTGGCCAGCGCGCTCGCGACGGGCAGGGCCAGGAAGACGTAGACCGGGATGAACACCGTGAGCAGGTCGAACTTGCGCATCCCCACGATCGCGAACTGCAGCGGCAGCACGACGAAGAACGCCAGCGCGAGGCTGCGGTGGTCGCCGCGCCGCGTGGGCGAGAGCGTGATGAACTCGCGCAGCGCCAGGAAGGAGACGATGGCGAAGAGCACCGTGGCCACGGTGTCGCCCAGGGCCCATCCGACCCAGAAGACCGTCGCCATGACCCAGGACGTCTTGAGCAGGCTCCAGAAGCGGCGCCACTCCTGCTGGTGCACTTCGTGCGCGGCCTGGTCCTCGGGTCCGGGGCCGCGCGCCTCGTGCAGGGTCTGGAAGAACGCATAGAGCGTCACCAGCGACAGCAGCCCGAACATGGCCACGAACAGCGCGCCGATCTGCTGCGTGGTGGTGAGGTGGCGCAGGAAGTCCATCATGGCTCACACCTCCCGCAGCGCGATCACCGCGCGCCGGGCGCGGTCGAGGAAGGCGCGGCGCTCCTCGCCGGGCGCCAGTTCTATGGGGGCGCCGAAGGTCACGGAGCACAGGATGGGCACGGGCACCACCTCCCCCTTGGGCATGACGCGCTGCACGTTGTGGATCCAGGCGGGCACCAGCACCACCTGCGGGAACATCTGCGCGAGCCGGTAGAGCCCGGACTTGAAGGGCTGGGGCTCGTCGCCGTGGCCGCGCGTGCCTTCGGGAAAGATCACGATCGAATCGCCGCTCTCGAGGGCCTGCACGAGCGGCGCGAGCGGATCGCCTTCCGGCAGGGCGGCGCGCAGCGCCTCGGGATCGGGCGTGCCGGCGGCGGGAGACGGTGCGGGCGCGGGCATGGCCGGTGCCTCGCCGGCGGGCTGCGGCGCGGGCGTGCCCGAGACCCGGTCCACGTACACCGCATTGAACACGGCGGTGGTGATCCATTGCCGGAAGGGCGTCTTGGTCCAGTAATCCCGGGCGGCGATGGGCCGGGTGATGCTGCGAAGTTCCTGGGGCAGGGCGGCCCAGATCATGACCAGGTCGGCATGGCTCTGGTGGTTGGCGAAATAGATGCGTTGCTCGGCCTTGGGCGGGCACCCGTACCACCGTGCCTGGGAGCCGGTGAGGAAGCGCACCAGCCCGAGCAGGAAAAGGCTCATCAACTTGGACAGCATGCCCGGAATCATACGGGGCGCGCCGGCCTCCGCTTCCTCCGGCGGCGTGGCGCCGGCGGGTGGGGATTTCCCTGGTCCCGCGCTGCGGTAAAGCGCATGATCCGTGGAATGGGACGGCATAGTTCCATTCTCCGGAATCCGGAAAGTTCGCCGACCATTCGGCGAATCCGGCTTCTAGACTTCCGCTACAAGGAATTCAAAATGTTTTTTGGATCTTTTTCATCATATTTATCAAAAGAAGGGGCCCGTTCCATGTCAGTCCCCCACCTGCTGTCCCGTCGAAAAGCGCTTGCTTTCTGCGTTGCGGGCTCATCCTTGCCGTGGGCGGCGTTCGCGCAGGGCCCCCAGGCAGGCGGTGCGGGTGCTGCAGGAATGGAATTCCCGGTCAGGCCGGTGCGCCTGATCGTGCCGTTCGCGCCTGCCGGATCGACGGACATCCTCGCCCGGCTGCTGTCGAAGCACCTGTTTCCCGGCAGCGGCCAGCCGGCCGTGGTCGAGAACGTGGCCGGCGCGGGGGGCAACCTGGGCGCAGCCGTGGTGGCGCGCGCGCCGGCGGACGGCTACACGCTCGAGATCGGGGCCATGTCCACCCATGCGATGAACGGTAGCCTCTACCGCCAGCTGCCGTTCGATCCGATGAACGACTTCGACACCGTGGCCATGCTGGCCTACGCGATCAACGTGATCGCGGTGTCCGCCAGCCTGCCGGTGCACACTTTCCCGGAACTGCTGGCCTACATCCGCGCGAACCCCGGCAAGATCAATTACGCCTCCGGCGGCATCGGCACCCACAACCATCTCACCCTGGCGCTGCTCGCCAAGACCGCCGACCTGGACATCGTGCACGTGCCCTACAAGGGCGGCGGCCCCGCCGTGGCAGCCCTCGTGCAGGGCGAATGCCAGATGTTCGCGGGAGGCGCCTCGCTGCTGCTGCCGCACGCGCAGGCCGGCAAGATCCGCCTGCTCGCCGTCACCGAGAAGAACCGCACCGACCTGCTGCCCGGCGTGCCCAGCGTCTCCGAGACGCTCAAGGGCTTCGAGGTGACCAACTGGTACGGCGTGTTCGCGCCGCGCGGCCTGGAGGCCGGGCGCCGGGCGCAGCTCAATGAAGAAATCAACCGCATCACCGCGCTGCCCGAGATCGCCGAGCGCTTCAAGGGCCTGGGCATGGTGCGCTCCCCGCTGTCGCCACTGCAACTGCGCGCCGTGCTGCAGGCCGACCACGACCTGTGGTCGCGCACCATCCAGGCCCTGCGCATCGCCCCCGAATGAACCCACCACCCCCCACCCCCCTCCCGCCCGAGGCGGCAGCCGCCCTGCACAGCGTCGACTGGAGCACGCTGGAATGGCAGCCCGTGCGCCGCGGCATCGAGCGCAAGGCGTTCGGCAGCGACCAGGTGACGCTGGCGCTGCACCGCCTCATGCCCGGCCACGAGCCCCGTCCCCACGCCCACCCGAACGAGCAGGTGATGTACATCCTCGCGGGCGTGCTGGACGTGCACGTGGACGACCGCGTGGTGCGGCTGGGGCCCGGAGGGCTGCTGCTCATACCGCCCAACGTGCGCCATTACGGGGTGGTGGTGGGGGACGAGCCGGTGCTCAACCTCGACGTCTTCACGCCCGCGCGGCCGGAATACCTCGCATGACCACCGCACCCGGCTTCCCCGGTGCCGACGCGTCCCCGCCGGCCCGGCTGCGCCAGCGCATCCTGGCGTGCGACCGGCTGCTCGCGACCTTCGTCAAGACGACGTCGCACCAGACCGTCGAAGTGCTGGCCGCGACCGGGCTGGACACGCTCGTGCTCGATGCCGAGCATGCGCCCTTCGGCCCCGAGAGCCTGGACCGCAGCCTGCTGGCCGCCCATGCCTGCGCACTGCCCGTGCTGGTGCGCGTGCCGTATCCGCGCGCCGCGGCCGTCCAGCAGGCGCTGGACCTGGGCGCGGCGGGCGTGATGGTGCCCCACGTGGACGACGCCCGCATCGCCGCCGAGGTGGTGCGCGCCGCCCGCTACGGGCAGGGGGGCGCGCGCGGCTTCAGCAATTCCTCGCGTGCCGGCGGCTACGGTGCCCGCGGCATGGCGGAGCACCTGCGCGCCAGCGATGCGCACACCACCGTCATCGTGCAGATCGAGAGCGCCCAGGCCGTGGCCGAGGCGTCCGCGATCGCCGCCGTGCCGGGGGTGGACTGCCTCTTCGTCGGCCCCGCGGACCTCGCCGTGTCGCTCGGCGCGCAGGGCCTGGACGATCCGCGCGTGGCCGATGCGGTCGCCGCCGTGAGCGCTGCCGGGCGCGCCCGGGGCCGTGCCGTCGGCTGCTTCGTGCCCGACGTGCGTGCCGTGCCCGCGCTGGCGGCGCAGGGCATTTCCTTTTTCGTGGTCGGGTCCGACCAGGCCCTGCTGCGCCGCGCGGCGCAGCAGGTCATGGCGGACGCGATCGAATCCGAGGCGGCCTGAACGCGGTCCGCATGCATTCCGGCTGCATCCCCCATTTCCACGGAGAAAACACCCCATGAGCACCGAAGTCCGTTCCGTACAACGTGCGCTGCTGATCCTGCGCGTGATGAACGAGCGCTCCACCTGGAGCCTGCAGGAGCTGCACCAGCGCACGGGCCTGGCCAAATCGACGCTGCACCGCCTGCTGGGCACGCTGGAGTACGAGAAGTACGTCCGCAGCGATCCGCACGCCTATGGCCAGTACCAGCTCACGCTGGCGGTGAGCAACCTCAGCAGCGGCGTGAACGAGAAGCTGCGCCTGGCCGAGCTGGCCGCGCCGCTGATGATCTCCGCCACGCGGCAGATCAAGTGGCCGCTCTCGCTGGCCGTGATCGACGGCCACCAGATGCGCGTGGTGTTCTGCACCATGCCCTACAGCCCCTACGCGATCCGTCCGTCGAGCCTGGGTCGCCGCTACGACCTGATCCCCTCGGCCCTGGGCCGCGCCTACCTGGCCTACTGCACGCGCGCCGAGCGGCGCATTCTGGTGGAGGCGGCCAACACCCATGGCGAGCCCCACCAGAAGATCACCGACATGTGGGCCCTGCGCAGGACGGTGCGCGAGACGCGCCGGCAGGGCTACGCCATCCGCTATGCGAAGAACAACTCCGAGAGCACCGCCTTCGCCGTGCCGGTGTTCGGCGGCGGCGTGCTGCGCGGCGCGCTGGTGTATTCCACCTTCGCGAGCCAGATGGACGACCGCATGCTCAAGCGCTTCCTGTCGCTGGTGCAGTCCACCGCATCGCGCATCGGCGAGGAGGCCGCCGCGTCCGCCCAGCTGTCCGGCATGCCGATGCCGGCGCAGACGGCCGGCATGCTGGCGACGCCGCAGCCCCTGCTGCAGCCTGCCGGCGCCGTGCCGTCGTTCGCCCACCACCACCCCGTGGCCGCCTGACGGGGGGGCGGGCCGGTCCTGGGCCGCGCCACTCCGCGCGCGAGGTGCCTACGGAAGTTCGGCGCTGGCCATCCGGCCCAGGATCACCCGGGTGCGGCCCGACAGGTAGGCCGATCCGGGGCTCTTCTCGAAACGCCGGGGCGCGGGCAGCATCACGGCCAGGCGCGCGGCCTCGGCGGCGCTCAGCTGCGCGGCGCTCTTGCGGAAATAGCGCTGCGCCGCCGCTTCGGCGCCGAAGACGCCTTCGCCCCATTCGACGCTGTTGAGGTAGATCTCCAGGATGCGCTGCTTGCTGAGCAGCTGCTCCAGCGCCAGCGTCAGCACGAATTCCTGGCCCTTGCGCAGCAGCGTGCGTTCGCCCGACAGCAGCAGGTTCTTGGCGAGCTGCTGCGTGATGGTGGAGCCGCCGCGGATGCGGGCCGGCCGCGCCGCGCGCCCGGGCTGGGCATCCTGCAGCCGCGCGGCGTGCGCCTCGGCGCGCGCGTTGCGTTCCCAGGCCTTCTCCACCGCGGTCCAGTCCACGCCGTCGTGGTTGACGAAGCCGTCGTCCTCCGAGGCGATCACCGCGCGCTTGAGCGTGTCCGCGATGCGGTCGTAGGGCAACCATTCCTGGCGCCAGTGCAGGCCGTCGCCCGCCGCCACCTGCGCCCAGATTTCGGAGCGCTGGAAGCTGGTGGACTGCGGATCGATGGCCGCCATCGCGGCGATGCGCAGCACGAAGAACAGCTGCAGGGCCACGCCGGCCAGCAGCACGCAGCCGATCCAGCGCAGCAGGGCCTTCATGGCTGCGCGCGCAGTTCCTGCAGCACCTGCGCGGCCGGGGGGCGCACCCCGCGCCAGACCGCGAACGCCTCGGCGGCCTGCTCCACCAGCATGCCGAGCCCGTCGCGCGGCACCGCGCCGCGCGTGCGTGCCCAGTCCATGAAGCCCTGCGCCGCGGGGCCGTACATCATGTCGTAGGCCAGCGTGCCTTCGCGCAGCACCGCGCCGGGCACCGGGATTTCGCCGCCGGCCAGGCTGCTCGCCGTCGCGTTCACGACCACGTCGAAGCCGGTGCCGGGCTCTTCGATCGGCAGTGCCTGCAGTGCGACCTGCCGGGCCGCCGCCAGATCGGCATGCGCCTGCACCAGGGCCTGCGCGCGGGCCGCGGTGCGGTTGACCACCACGATCCGGCGGGGCCCCTGCTCCAGCAGCGGCGCGAGCACGCCCGCGGCTGCACCGCCCGCGCCCACGAGCAGCACGTCGCGGCCCGCCAGCGCCACGCCCGCGTTGCGCACGATGTCGGCCACCAGGCCCAGGCCGTCGGTGTTGTCGGCATGCACGCTGCCGTCGGGCAGGAAGGTCAGGGTGTTGGCCGCGCCGGCGCGGCGCACGCGCTCGCTGGCCACGGTGGCGAGCCGCGCGGCGTCGTGCTTGAACGGCACCGTCACGTTGCAGCCGCGGCCGCCGGCCGCCGCGAAATCCGCAAGGGCCCGGGCGAAGCCGTCCAGCGGCACCAGCCGCCGCGTGTAGTCGATGCGCTCGCCGGTGAGTTCGGCGAAGCGTGCGTGGATCCACGGCGAGCGGCTGTGCTCCACGGGGTGGCCCATCACGCAGTAGGCGTCCGGTGCAGGGGTCGTCGTCATGCGGCAGGAGGAAGGGGAAAGGAGAGGGGGAGAAGGAAAGAGGGAGCGGCGTCGGCCGGGGCAAGGGAGACGGACGGGCGGGGCACGTCAGCGCACGCTGGTCTCCAGCGTCTGTTCGCGCGTGAACTTGAAGCGCGACACCACGGCGATCTGGTCGGCCCGGGCGCGCATCGCGGGGCTGAACGCGCCGAACGGGCCGGAGGCGCGCACGATGGACTGGGCGCGCTGGTCGAGCAGGCGGTTGCCGGAGCCCTGCACGACCTCGGTGTCCAGCACCCGGCCGTCGTGGTTCACGGTGACGATCATGGTCAGCTCGCCGTAGAGCTTCTTGCCGCCCTGTTCGGGAAAGCTTTCCGTGCCCTTGTCCTCGATCCTGCGGCGCAGCCCGTCGTAGTAGATGGCGTACACCTCCTCGCGCGTGGCGGGGCTGATGTAGCGCTTCTTGGGACGGGAGTTCTCCTCGTTGATGCGCTTTTCGATCTCGGCGAGCAGCTTCAGCAACTGGCGGCGCTTCTCTTCCTGCTGCACGCGGTCGGTGTTCGGGCTCTGGTCGCGCGGGTCCGGCGGGGGCATGGTCGCCAGTTGCCTGCGCAGCTGCGCGAGCAACTGGGCCTGCTGCTCCTGCATGGCGTCGAGCTTGCGCTGCGCCTCCTCGAAATCCTCGCCCACGTGGGTGACGGCGGAGTAGGGCAGGGGGCTGGTGGCGCGGCCCTTCTCCGCATCGCCGCCGCCCGCGAGCGACGCCTGGGCGATGGCCTGGGCCTTCTCGGGCTGCTCGCCGGACTTGGCGTTCACCAGGATCACCTCCAGCGGCGTGTCCTGGAAGACGCGGTTGAAACTCTCCGGATCGACGAAGCGCACGGACAGCAGCGCCGCATGCACCGCCACCGACAGGGCGAGGGCGATCTGCAGGGTGCTGAAGCGCTGGAGGAAGGCGGGGCGTCTCACGGCGGCCGATTATGCGGTGGTGCGGGCGGTCCCGGCCGTGGTCAGGAAGCGGCCGCCGGCGGCGTGCCGGCGCCCTCGGCCTCGTCCACGTCCACCGCGATGGCGATCGGGCCGGCCACGGCCTCCTCGTCGTCGCCCTCGGGCTCGGCCACGGCAGCGTCGTCCGACGGGTCGGCCGGATCGTCCAGGCGCTCGGTCACGGTGCCGCTCACGTCCAGCGTGATGTCGTCGATCTCGCCGAGCTTCACCCGCACGCGCGCACCGCGCGGCAGGGCCTGGGCACCCAGCACCGGCAGCACCAGCGGCAGATCGTCCGCGCGCACCAGGTAGCTGCCGCCGCCGCCTTCCTTGATCACGCTGGCGTCGATTTCCGTGATGCCGTTCTGGCGCAGGTACTGCAGCGTCCAGAAGCGCTCCATGCCGGCCTGGTAGCCGTTGTAGGCGCCGTAGGCCGCGTCGAAGCTGCTGATGATGGAGAACAGGTCGGCGTCCTTGGGCTTGAACGGCGCGGCGAGCGCGGCCGTCTTGCCGTGGCGCACGCAGGCGATGATCTGCCACTGGTTCACCAGATCGACGTAGCGGCGCAGCGGCGAGGTCGCCCAGGCGTAGCTCTTCACGCCGATGCCCGCGTGGGGCAGGGCCTTGGTGCCCATGCGCACCTTCATGCCGGGCGCGAGGCTCGCCTGGCTGCGGTAGATGCCGGGCACGCCGTGCTCGGCCAGCAGATTGCCCCAGGTGCTGTTGGCCACGATGGCGGCCTCAGCCACGATCAGGTCCAGAGGCGCGCCGCGGCGGCGCGTGGTGATCGAGACGGTCTCGGCGCCGGTCGGCTCTCCGCCCTCGGGCACGCCCGCGAGCCGGAAGTTGTAGTCGGGCCGGTTGAAGGTCTCGGGCTTGCCGCGCACCACCTCGCGCTGCGCCTTGAGCTTGCGCGCCAGGCGGTGCAGGAACGACAGCTCGGCACGGCGCTCCTGCAGGGCGGCGGGGGTGCCCTCCACCTCCAGCGACGGGTCCTGCAGCCATGCCTCGGTGACGATGTGGTCCAGCCGGTCGTGGCGCAGGTTCACGGCGACGGGCACGCGCTCGAGCTTCGTCTCGGTGCCGGTGATCTCCAGCGTGGCCTCGTCGATCGTCGCGTAGAGCGAGACGGCGGGGTTGGCGCGGCCTTCGTCGAGCGTGTAGATCTGCACCACGTCGTCCGGCAGCATGGTGATCTTGTAGCCCGGCATGTAGACGGTGGACAGCCGCTGGCGGCCGAGCTGGTCGAGCGGCGAGCCCGGCACGATCGCCAGGCCCGGCGCCGCGATGTGGATGCCCAGCACCACCGTGCCGGTGCCCAGGCCCTGCACCGAGAGCGCGTCGTCGATCTCGGTGGTCTGCGAATCGTCGATCGAATAGGCCTGCACGGGCGCCAGCGGCAGCTCGGCCGGCGGCTGGGGAGCGGTGAGCGACGGGAATCCCGTGCCCTTGGGGAAGTTGTCGAACAGGAAGCGCTTCCAGTGGAACTGGTAGGGCGAATCGATCGCGCCGGCCTGCTGCAGCAGATCGAGCGGCGCCTTGTGCGTGGCGCGGCTGGCGTCCACCACCGCCTTGTATTCGGGCGCGTTCTTGTCGGGGCGGAACAGGATCTTGTAGAGCTGGTCGCGGATCGGCTGCGGGCATTCGCCGCGGCCCAGCTGCTCCGCCCAGGCGGCGATCTGCTCCTGGAGCAGGCGCTTTTTCTCGATGCCGGCCAGCGCCTGCTGCAGGATCTCGGCCGGCGCCTTCTTGAAGCGGCCCTTGCCGGCGCGGCGGAAGTAGTGCGGCGCCTCGTAGAGCGCGAACAGCGCGCCCGCCTGCTGCGCGAGCGTGGCGTTCTCGGAGAAATAGTCGCGGGCCAGGTCGGCGAAGCCGAATTCCTCTTCGGGTGCGAACTCCCAGGCCAGGGGCAGCTCGATCGTGGCGGCCAGGGCCTGGCCCTCGCGCAGCAGGTCGGCGGGAGCGGGCTTGTCGAACTTCAGCAGGATGTGGGCGGCCTTCACCTTCACCCGCTTGCCGGAGTCGAGCTCGATCTGGGCCGAATTCTCGGCCTCGGACAGGATGCGCCCGGCGAGGAACTTGCCGGCTTCTTCAAACAGTGCGTGCATGGGGAGGATTCTCCCATGGGCCGGCCCGCCCGCCGCCCGGCCCGGCCGTGGCCGCGCGCCCTATGATCCTGCGCTGGCCGGCACGCGTGCCCGGCCACACCCTTCTTCCTTCGCCCCTGCCCGCTGCCGCGGCCCACCTTCTTCCCGATGAACGCGCTTCCTCCTGCGCCGCCCGCCGCTCCCGCTCCCGCATCCTTGCCCGCGCCCTCCGCCGCGCGTGGCCTCGCGTCCGCGCCATCCCCATGGCCGGCCCGCGCCCTGGGCGGCGTCGCGGCGGTGGCCATCGCCCTGCCGTTCCTCTACGGGCACACGGCGTCGCCGCTGTCCAATTTCTGGCCGCTGGTGGTGTCGGCGCTTTGCGCGCTGGTGGTGGCCACCGCCTTCGCCATCGCCTGGTCGCGCCAGCCGGCGGGCGATGCGGGCCACGGGCTGCGCCAGCACGCCGCCCGGGCCGTGGCGGCGGGCGCGCTGCTGGCGGGCCTGGCCGGGGCCGGCATCGGCCTGGCCCAGTTCTTCATGGGCGATCCGGGCTGGGCGCCATGGATCTACCCCTCCACGCACGGCATCGCGATGGGCAACCTGCGCCAGCGCAACCAGCAGGCCACGCTGCTGTGCATGGGGGCCTGGGCGCTGGCGTGGTGGGTGGCGCGCATGCGTGCCGCGTCCCACCTGCAGGGCGGCCCGCGGCTGCGGCCCGCCGCCGTGGGCGCGGGCGTGCTGGCCTGCTGGGCGCTGGCGCTGCTCGCGGCCGGCGCGGCCGCCACGGCGTCGCGCACCGGGGCTCTGGAATGGGGCTGCATGCTGTTCCTGCTGCTGCTCTGGCGCCGCAGCCTGGGCGCTCCCGCGCTCGCGCTGGGCCTGGCGGGCATCGCGCTCTATGCCGCGTTCTCCGGGCTGCTGCCGGTGCTGCTGGAGCGCTGGACGGGCTTCTCGATGGACGGCCTGTTCGCGCGCCTGTCGGCCGCCGAACATGCCTGCGACAACCGCCGCGTGCTCTGGTCGAACGTGCTGCACCTCATTGCCGAGCGGCCCTGGACGGGCTGGGGCTGGGGCGAGCTCGCCTACGCGCACTACGCCGCCGACTATCCCGGCAAGCGCTTCTGCCTGCTGGTGGACAACGCCCACAACCTGCCGCTGCAGCTGGCCGTGGAGCTGGGGCTGCCCTTCGCCCTGGCCGCGTGCGGGCTGGCGCTCTGGCTGGCCTGGCGCGCACGCCCCTGGCGCGAGACCGAGCCGGCGCGGCAGCTCGCCTGGGGGCTGCTGGTCCCCATCGGCGTGCACAGCATGCTGGAGTTCCCGCTCTGGTACGGCCCCTTCCAGCTCATGGCCGCCTGTGCGCTGGCGCTGCTCTGGCCGCGCTTCTGGCGGGCGCCGGTCCGTGCCGCGGTGCGGGTGCCGCTGCTGTGCGCCGCCGGGCTCGCCGCCGGCGTGTGGCTGGCCGGCATCGCGCTGCTGGCGCGGGATTACCACCGCGTGTCGCAGCCCTATCTGACCGCCGACCGGCGCGATCCCGAATTCCAGAGCGACACCGCCCGCCGCGTGGCCGCCTCCACCGTGTTCTTCCGCGACACCCTCGACTTCGCCGTGCTCACCACGATGCAGACCACGCGCGAGAACGCCGCGCGCGTGCACGCCCTGGCGACGCGCCTCGTGCATTACTCGCCGGAGCCCCGCGTCATCGAGGCCTTGATCGACAGCGCGACGCTGCTCGGCCTGCGGGACGAGGCCGCGCTGAACGCCCGGCGCTACCAGGCCGCCTATCCGCAGGAATACGACCGGTGGCGGGGGCGGCAGGCGCCGGCCAGCGTGCCGGCGCCCTGAGCCGGTCAGCGAAGCCGCTTCACGCGGGGCGGGCGTCCAGCCCGCAGAACGCCACCACCGTGCCGATGTGCTCCGCGAAATCGCTCAGGGCATGGTCGCCGCCTTCCAGCAGCACCACCCGGGCGGCGGCATGGCGGGCGGCCATCTCGCGCCAGTCCAGCAGTTCGTCGCCCTTGGCGATGATGGCGAGTTCCGGTCCGGCGGCGGGCAGGGTCCGCACCTCCAGCGCCCGCAGTTCGGCGATGTATTCGGGCCGGAAGTAGAACTGCTCGGACGGATCGTGCCAGGCCGTCTGCTGGCCGATGTAGCGCTCCAGGTCCCGCGCCGGGTCCACGGCCGGGTTCAGCAGCACGCTCGCGCAGCCGGGCTTGTGCTGCGCCACCCAGCTCGCGTAGAAGCCGCCCAGCGACGAGCCGACCACCGCCATCCGCTGCGCCGGCCAGTCGGCGATGCCCTGCGCCACCAGCGCCATCGCATCGCGCGGCGAGGGCGGCAGCTGCGGGCACCAGAACCGCACGTCCGGCCGGTGCGCTGCCATCCAGTCCGCCATCTGGCGGGCCTTGGCCGAGCGCGGCGACGAGCGGAATCCGTGCAGGTAGAGCAGGTGGGTGGTGGTGTGCGGCATGGGCGCGGAAGGCATCGGCATGGAGCGGGCATTGTGCCGCCACGGCCGGCCGCCGCGGGCCGCCGCCGATAATGTCGCCCCATGTCCGCCGCCTTCGACAAGCCTTCCCTGCTGCAGCGCATCCTGCCCCTGTTCCGCGGCTTCGACTGGCCGCTCATCGCGGTGCTGCTGACGCTCTCGTCGATCGGCTTGGTGGCGATGTATTCCTCGGGCTACGACCACGGCACCCGGTTCTACGACCATGGCCGCAACATGGTGCTGGCCGCGGGCATCCTGTTCGTCGTCGCGCAGATCCCGCCGCAGCGGCTGATGATGCTGGCCGTGCCGCTCTACACCGCCGGCGTGGCGCTGCTGGTGGCGGTGGCGCTCTTCGGCATCATCAAGAAGGGCGCGCAGCGCTGGATCAACGTGGGCCTCGTGATCCAGCCGAGCGAGATCCTGAAGATCGCCATGCCGCTCATGCTGGCCTGGTGGTTCCAGAAGCGCGAGGGGCAACTGCGCCCGCTGGATTTCGTGGTGGCCGGCGCGCTGCTGGCGTTGCCCGTGGGCCTCATCATGAAGCAGCCCGACCTGGGCACCTCGCTGCTGGTGCTGGCGGCCGGGCTGTCGGTGATCTTCTTCGCCGGCCTGCCCTGGAAGCTCGTGCTGCCGCCGGTGGTCCTGGGCGGCATCGGCATCGCGCTCATCGTCTGGTTCGAGCCGCAGCTGTGCGCGGACGGCGTGCGCTGGCCGGTGCTGCACGACTACCAGCAGCAGCGCATCTGCACGCTGCTCGATCCCACGCGCGATCCGCTGGGCAAGGGCTTCCACATCATCCAGGGAATGATCGCCATCGGATCGGGCGGCGTCTGGGGCAAGGGCTTCATGGCCGGCACGCAGACCCACCTGGAGTTCATCCCCGAGCGCACCACCGACTTCATCTTCGCGGCCTATTCGGAGGAGTTCGGGCTCGCCGGCAACCTGTTCCTGATCGTCTTCCTGCTGCTGCTCGTCTGGCGCGGCCTGGCCATCGCCCTGGGCGCGACCACGCTGTTCTCGCGCCTCATGGCCGGCGCCGTGTCGATGATCTTCTTCACCTACGCCTTCGTGAACATGGGCATGGTGAGCGGCATCCTGCCCGTGGTGGGCGTGCCGCTGCCCTTCGTGAGCTACGGCGGCACGGCCATGGTCACACTGGGGCTGGCGCTGGGGGTGCTGATGTCCATCGCCCGCGCGCAGCGCCAGCCGCTCGCCCCGGCATAGCGGAGGCGGCCCGCCGCCCCCGAGAGGCCACGCCGCCGTACGGGGTGTGCGCGGGCCGCAGGGCGGTGGCCGCCGGGGGCTTCTAGAATCCGCCCATGATCTCCCGCGAACCGACCATCGAACGCCTGTCCATCGCCCGCCAGCTGCTGCTGGAGCCCTTCGGGCTGGACGAAACCCACCTCGCGCGCGCGCTGTCGGACATCCGGGCGCACCGCGTGGACGATGCCGACCTGTACTTCCAGTACACCCGCAGCGAGGGCTGGAGCCTGGAGGAGGGGATCGTCAAGACCGGCTCCTTCAGCATCGACCAGGGCGTCGGCGTGCGGGCGGTGAGCGGCGAGAAGACGGCCTTCGCCTATTCCGACGACATCTCCGAGGCCTCGCTGCGCGACGCGGCGCATACGGTGCGCTCCATCGCGGCGGCGTCGCAGCAGGGCCGCGCGAAGGTGGCGGCGCGCAAGGTGGCCGCCAGCCGCTCGCTCTACCCGGACCTGGACCCGATCGCCACGCTCGACAGCACCGCCAAGGTGGCGCTGCTGGGCAAGGTGGAGCAGCTGGCCCGCGCCAAGGACCCGCGCGTGTCGCAGGTCATGGCCGGCCTCGCGAGCGAATACGACGTGGTGCTGGTGGCGCGCGCCGACGGCACGCTGGCCGCCGACGTGCGCCCGCTGGTGCGCCTGTCGGTGACGGTGATCGCCGAGCAGGGCGGCCGCCGCGAGATGGGTTCCGCCGGCGGCGGCGGCCGCTTCGGCCTGGCCTACTTCGACGACGCCCAGATCGGCCGGTACGTGGACGAGGCCGTGAACGCGGCCCTGGTGAACCTCGAATCGCGTCCGGCGCCGGCCGGCGAGATGACCGTGGTGCTCGGCCCCGGCTGGCCGGGCATCCTGCTGCACGAGGCCGTGGGCCACGGGCTGGAGGGCGATTTCAACCGCAAGGGGTCGAGCGCGTTCAGCGGCCGCATCGGCCAGCGCGTGGCGGCCAAGGGCGTCACGGTGCTGGACGACGGCACCATCGCCGACCGCCGCGGCTCGCTCAACGTGGACGACGAGGGCCACGCCAGCCAGCGCAACGTGCTGATCGAGGACGGCATCCTCAAGGGCTACATCCAGGATTCGCTCAACGCCCGCCTGATGGGCGTGGCGCCCACCGGCAACGGCCGGCGCGAGAGCTATGCGCACATCCCCATGCCGCGCATGACCAACACCTACATGCTGGGCGGCGACAAGGACCCGGCCGAGATCGTCGCCAGCATCCAGCGCGGCCTCTACGCCACCAATTTCGGCGGCGGGCAGGTGGACATCACGAGCGGCAAGTTCGTGTTCTCCGCCAGCGAGGCCTACTGGGTCGAGAACGGCAAGATCCTCTATCCCGTCAAGGGCGCCACGATCGTCGGCGGCGGCCCCGAATCGCTCAAGCGCGTGACCATGATCGGCAACGACATGGCGCTCGACAGCGGCGTCGGCACCTGCGGCAAGGAAGGCCAGAGCGTGCCCGTGGGCGTGGGCCAGCCCACGCTGCGCATCGACGGGCTGACGGTGGGCGGCACGGCCTGACGGCTGCGCCGCCGCGCATGCGGCACCTACGGCAAAAAGCCCGGCGGAGAGCAGTCTCCACCGGGCTTTTTTTCCATTCGCCATCCCCGGCCAGAGGCTGGGGACGGGAGCCGGGACGGCCGCCGCGCAGGCGGCCTCCGGTCCGGGGCCTGGATCAGGCCGCCACGACCACGCCGACCGGGCGCTGGCGGCGGAAGCCCAGCATGCCGGCGCCGGCGGCGACCGCGGCGCCGATCAGCAGCACCACCAGCGTGCCCCAGGAGCCGCGGGCCACGTTCTTCGCGGCTTCCGCGCCGGCCTCGCGGGCCTTCTGCTCGGCCTGCTGCTTGGCTTCCTCCAGCTTGGCGCGCGCCTGGTTGTAGGTCTGCTCGTAATTGTTGGCGATCTGCTCGGCCTCGGCGCGGGACTTGCCCGTGCGCGCCACGATGATGTTCACCAGGGCTTCCTTGTCGGCGGCGTTCAGCACGCGCTCGCCGCGCTGGATCACGCTCGCCAGCCAGCCCTTGGCATCGGCGTCGGCGGTCTGCGGCGTCTGGGCGGCGCTGCTGGCGCTGGCCTGGGCCTCGCTCGCGGCGGCCTGCGCCTCGTTCTTCAGGTTCTCGGGCTGCAGCTCGGGCTTGCCGGTCTGGCGCAGCAGCTTCTCCAGCTCGGACTGCAGGCTGTTCGCGTCCAGCGAGATGCCGGCCTGGTCCAGCTGGCGCTGCACCGCGCCGCCCAGCGCCGGAGCGGCGGCCGAGACCCCGGCACCGGCCACCGCGCCCGCGGTGGTCAGGCCGGCCTTGGCCGCTCCGCCCGCCACGCTCAGGGCGCTGCCCGTGGCGCTGATCAGCAGGTACACGGTGAAGAGCGTGGTCAGGCCCCAGGCCAGCAGGCCGTGCAGCGCGCCCGAGCGGCGTGCGAGGTTGCCGGCCACGTAGCCGCCCACCGCGATGGCCAGCAGCGTCGTCACGCCGGCCCAGATGCCGGCCCCCACGCCGAAGCCGGTGAACGGATTGCGGTCGCCCATCGGGTCGATGGCCGAGGCGCCGATCGCGGTGCCGAGCACGGACAGCACCAGGTAGACGATCAGCGAAAGAACGAGCCCCGCGAAAACGGCGCCCCAGGAGACGGTGGGCGCCCAGGGGCGCTCTTCGGGAAGGACAGCAGTGGATTGGATGGACATGATCGGCTTTCTTGGAGATGGGATGTCACGCTCGGGCGGCAAGACGCCGGACCGAGGCCGAATACCGGAGGCCCTCTCGCCCGCCGGTACGGCAGAGCTTATGCAGCGCCCTTACTGTCCAGCGTCTGCCGAAGCAGTGCTCGACCGTAGGACAACGCCCGCACACATGCCATGCAGGCAGGGGGAAGACTGGTTACATTGCCATTGCATCCATGGCCACCACCCCCACCCAGCTTCCCTCCAGCCTGCAGACCTTCGGCGACATCAGCCGGTGGCTGCGCGAGAGCGCCGCAGACGAGGATTCGCTGCAGTTCCGCGATGCCGTGACGGCTCTGTCCGCGCAGGTGGAGCAGGCCGTGTCCACCCGCCGTGCGCCGGATGCCGATCCGCAGGCCGTGCTGGCGTGCGTCACGGCCTTGCTGGACGAAGCCCGCCGGCACCAGCTGTTCCTCTCGGGCCTCGGATCGGCCTGGCATGCACTCTATGAATTCTGCGCTTACGAGAACGCGCTGCGCCAGCTCGTGCGTGCCGCGGCGGCCTGGCAGCATGCCCTGCAGCGGCGCAGCCGCGACGAATCGCCGTGCTTCCATGCCTTCGAAGGCCATGCGTGGCGGGCGCTGGGCCAGGCCGTGCTCGCCATCGATCTCTACCAGCAGGGCGGCGTGGACGCGAGCGAGTGGCAGGATCTGCGCACGGGCGGGCCCGCGCCCGGCCTGCGGCGCGGCTGGTGGACGCGCCTCGGCGGATGGCTGTCGCGCCGGGGCGGGGCAGGGGGCTGAGCGCCTGCGGCAAGGACGCCTGTCGCCGCGCTGCAACGCATTGCCGCGCCACGGCCCGCGAAAGAGTGCTACATTGCCAGTTATGCCGATTCGCAGCGCGTTTTACTTTTGGTCCTTTTGGTTCTCTGTCCCTGGCGGATGAGAGGTTAGCGCGCAGCCCCCTGAAAGCACCTACCCCCTGACGACCGCCGACGCTGAAAAGCCCGGCGGTTTTTGTTTTTTCCGGCCTCCCTTTTTTCCGAACCACTCCACGAGGAAGCAGCCATGACGGCCCCCACCCAGTCCGCACCCTCCACCAGCGATGCCTGGTACCGCCACGTCGAGAAAACCAGCCAGACCGACGACGAACGTATCCAGGACATCACCGTGCTGCCTCCTCCCGAACACCTGATCCGCTTCTTCCCCATCCGGGGCACGGCGATCGAGACCCTCATCGCCCGCACGCGCCAGCGCATCCAGGACATCATGGCCCGCCGCGACGACCGCCTGCTGGTGGTGATCGGCCCCTGCTCCATCCACGATCCGGCCGCCGCCCTCGAGTACGCGCGCCGCCTGCAGTCCGTGCGCGCCCAGTACGCCGACACGCTGGAGATCGTGATGCGCGTCTACTTCGAGAAGCCGCGCACCACCGTGGGCTGGAAGGGCCTCATCAACGATCCCTACCTCGACGAGAGCTACCGCATCGACGAGGGCCTGCGCATCGCGCGCCAGCTGCTCATCGACATCAACCGGCTGGGCGTGCCGGCGGGCAGCGAATTCCTCGACGTGATCTCGCCCCAGTACATCGGCGACCTCATCAGCTGGGGCGCGATCGGCGCGCGCACCACCGAGAGCCAGGTGCACCGCGAACTGGCCTCGGGCCTGTCGGCACCCATCGGCTTCAAGAACGGCACGGACGGCAACATCCGCATCGCCACGGATGCCATCCAGTCCGCGAGCCGCGGCCACCACTTCCTGTCGGTGCACAAGAACGGCCAGGTGGCGATCGTGAACACGCAGGGCAACCGCGACTGCCACGTGATCCTGCGCGGCGGCAAGGCGCCCAACTACGACGCCGACAGCGTGGCCGCCGCCTGCAAGGACCTGGAGGCCGCCAAGCTGCCGCCGACGCTCATGGTCGACTGCAGCCATGCCAACAGCAGCAAGCAGCACGAGCGCCAGCGCGACGTGGCGCGCGACATCGCCGGCCAGATCGCGGGCGGCTCGCACAGCATCTTCGGCGTGATGGTGGAGAGCCACCTGGTGGCCGGCGCCCAGAAGTTCACGCCCGGCAAGGACGACGCCTGCGGCCTGGAGTATGGCAAGAGCATCACCGATGCCTGCCTGGGCTGGGACGATTCGCTCGGCGCGCTCAAGGAGCTGTCGGACGCGGTCGCCGCACGGCGTTCCGCTGTGGCCCTCGCCGCTTGACACGGCGTCCCCCGGGTTAACCGGGAGCCCGCGGCGGTTGCGGATGGGCGAGGCCGCCGTGTAAGCTTTTCCCATCCGCCGGCGGGGCTCCGAGTTCCGCCGCTTTCCCGATCCGGCAAGAAAGGCCCCCTCCCATGCGCAGCGAAGTCACCGTCCTTCTCGGACCCGGCCAGGAGTTCCGCTTCGACCTCGAGGGCGAGGTGCCCATGGCCCACGAGATCGCGCGCCGCTGGCTCGACGACGAATTCATGCGCCTGGAGTGCGAGCCGCTGCGGGCCAGCGGCAAGGTGCTCACCGCCGACAAGGTGCTCGTGGTGGCCCAGGCGGCGGGCGCGGCGCTGCTGGCGCAGGACTGGGGCCGGCAGTTCGCCATGGCCGCGAGCGCCGCGCTGGCCCGGCCGGTCGTGCGGGTCGATTTGCCGGCGATGGCGATCAGCTATTGAGGGCCTGACGCCCCCAGTTCACGCGGCGCGGCCCGCCAGGGCCTCGAGCAGCCGGGCATGCACGCCCCCGAAGCTGCCGTTGCTCATGCACACCACGTGGTCGCCGGGCCGGGCCTCGGCGGTGATCTGGTCCACGAGCGTGCCGATGTCGGCGGCCGTGCGGCCGCGGGCGCCCATCGGGGCCAGCGCCTCGGCCGCGTCCCAGTCCAGCCCGGCGGTGTGGCAGAACGCCAGATCGGCCGCTTCGAGGGCCCAGGGCAGCTGCGACTTCATCGTGCCGAGCTTCATGGTGTTGCTGCGCGGCTCGAAGGCCGCGAGGATGCGCGCGCCCGGTCCGACGCGGCGGCGCAGCCCGTCCAGCGTGGTGCGCAGCGCGGTGGGGTGGTGGGCGAAGTCGTCGTACACCGCCACGCCGCCGGCCGTGCCGCGCAGTTCCATGCGCCGCTTGACGTTGCGAAAGCGCGCGAGGGCCGCTGCCGCCTCGGCGGGCGCCACCCCCACGTGGTCCGCCGCGGCGATGGCGGCCAGCGCATTGAGCTGGTTGTGCACGCCCGACAGCTCCCACTCGACGCGGCCGACCACGTGCCCGTTGCGCAGCACGTCGAACGCCCCCGGCTCGCCGCGCGCGGTGAAGTCGCTCACCGCCGCGCCGAAGCTGGCCACGCCGCTCCAGCACCCCTGGTGCAGCACGCGCGCCAGGCTGTCCTCCAGCCCGTTGAACACCACCCGGCCCGAAGGCGGCACGGTGCGCACGAGGTGATGGAACTGCCGCTCGATCGCGGCGAGGTCGTCGAAGATGTCGGCGTGGTCGAATTCGAGGTTGTTCAGCACCGCGGTGCGCGGGCGGTAGTGGACGAACTTGCTGCGCTTGTCGAAGAAGGCGGTGTCGTATTCGTCGGCCTCGATCACGAAGAGCGGGGCGCCGCCCGCCGGCCCGTCCGACGCCACCGGCCGGCCCGCGAGCCCGAGCCGCGCCGACACGCCGAAATCCAGCGGTACGCCACCCACCAGGAAGCCGGGCTGCAGGCCCGCGCATTCCAGCACCCATGCGAGCATCGAGGTCGTCGTGGTCTTGCCGTGGGTGCCGGCGACCGCCAGCACGTGGCGCCCCTGCAGCACATGCTCGGCCAGCCACTGCGGCCCGCTGGTGTAGGGCACGCCTGCGTCGAGGATCGCTTCCATCAGCGGGAACTTCGGACTGCCGTCGGCCAGACGCGCGCGGCTCACCACATTGCCCACCACGAACACATCCGGCGCGAGGTCCAGCTGGTCGGCGCCGTAGCCCTCGATCAGTTCGATGCCCAGCGCCCGCAGCTGGTCGCTCATCGGCGGGTACACGCCGGCATCGCAGCCCGTGACCCGGTGCCCCGCTTCCCGCGCCAGCGCGGCCAGGCCGCCCATGAACGTTCCGCAGATGCCCAGAATGTGAATATGCATGGGCGCCGATTCTACGGTTCGGCCGCGCGCGGCGAGTCGGCGGCCGGGTCCGTCGGAATGCTCCATTTTTGATAGCGGCCGGCGGCCGCCGCCCGTGTTTTCGGGCAAGACCCCGCCCCGCGCGGGCGCATTGCTCCCACGGCGCGCGCCCGCCGGGCCACAATGCGGGTTGTCCCTGCCTTTTCTCTCCCACGCAGCCCACCGGGAAGCCGCCATGCCCAACGCCCTCGCCACCGAGATCGCCAATGCCGCCGCCCGCTTCGTCGTGGAGGAAGGGCTCGAATGGGGCCCGGCCAAGCGCCGGGCCGTCCGGCAGCTCGGCCTGCCTGCGCGCTCGCCGCTGCCGGACAACGACCTGGTGGAGGACGCGGTGCGCGAATACATCGGCCTCTTCTGCGCCGACACCCAGCCCGCCGAACTGCGGGCGCTGCGCGAGCTGGCGCTCGTCTGGATGGAGCGCATGGCGGAGTTCCGGCCGCACCTGGGCGGCGCCGTCTGGTACGGCACGGCGACCCGGCTGTCGGATATCTACCTGCAGCTCTTCTGCGACGACTGCAAATCCGCCGAGATCGCGCTCATCGACCACCACGTCGATTACGAACCCCGCACGGTGACCGGCTTCCACGGCGAATCGGTCGAGGCGCTGAGCGTCGCCGGCCGCTCGGCCGCGCTGGGTGAGACGGTCGGGGTGCACCTGCTTGTCTATGATCTGGACGATCTGCGCGGCGCCCTGCGCCCCGACGCGCGCGGCCGCGTGCCCCGCGGCGATGCCCGGGCCGTGCGCAGGCTGCTGGACGAGGAACCCTCCGCATGACCGAACCCACTTCGGCGCCCGGTGCGCCGAACCCGTCCTCTGTCGACCGCTCGCGCCGCCGTGCCCTCTATGCCGGGGCGGCAGCCATCGCCGCAGCCGCGGGGGCCGGCCTGGCCTGGTGGCGCCTGCGGCCCCACGCGGCGTTGCCGGAGGCCGAAACCGCCATGTGGGCGCAGCGGTTCGACGCGCCCCGGCAGGGCGACGCGGCCGTGGAGATGCAGGCCTTCCGCGGCCGGCCGCTGCTGGTCAACTTCTGGGCGACGTGGTGCCCGCCTTGTGTGGAAGAGCTGCCGATGCTCAACGGTTTCTACCGCGAGCACCGCGCGCGCGGCTGGCAGGTGGTGGGCCTGGCGATCGACCAGCCTTCCGCAGTGCGGAAGTTCCTGGAGCGCGTTCCACTGGATTTCCCCGTCGGGCTGGCGGGGCTGCAGGGTACGGACCTCGGCCGGAGCCTCGGCAACCTCGCCGGCGGCCTGCCGTTCACGGTCCTGTTCGGCGCAGATGGCGGCATCATGCATCGTAAAATGGGGCAGATCACGACCGAAGACCTCCGCCAGTGGGCGGCGCTGGGATGACATCGCGGCATTCCATTCGAAGATGATGGAATTTGCGCTCGGATAGGGGTCGAAACGGCCAAATTGGGGTAAATTCGCGCCCTATTTCGTTTTAGGCGTTGGAGTCCCCATGGATTTGCGAAAACTCAAGACCTTGATTGACCTCGTGTCCGAGTCGAATGTGTCGGAACTCGAGATTACCGAGGCGGAAGGCAAGGTCCGCATCGTCAAGAGCGGCGGCGCCGTCGTGCAGCAATTCGTGGCCGCCCCGGCACCCGCACCGGCCGCAGCGCCCGCGCCCGCAGCAGCCCCCGTGGCCGAACTGCCGGCCCCCGCGGCACCCACCGGCCACATCGTCAAGTCGCCGATGGTGGGCACGTTCTACCGCGCCTCCAGTCCCGGCGCCAAGGCTTTCGTCGAAGTCGGCAGCCAGGTCAAGGAAGGCGACACCATCTGCATCATCGAAGCCATGAAGATCCTCAACGAGATCGAGGCCGACAAGTCGGGCACGGTCACGCGCATCCTCGGCGAGAACGGCCAGGCGGTGGAGTACGGTCAGCCGCTGTTCGTCATCGAGTAAGTCCTCGCTGCGCCCACTGCGGACCTGCAGCGAAACAGGAAATTCGTGTTCAAAAAGATCCTTGTCGCCAATCGCGGCGTACTTGCCGCAGGCAAGGCGAAGCAAAGCGCCCTGGCACGCGCCAGCGTGCGGCGATGAGCCGCGAGAGAGTCCATGTTTAAGATCCTTGTCGCCAATCGCGGCGTACTTGCCGCAGGCAAGGCGAAGCAAAGCGCCCTGGCACGCGCCAGCGTGCGGCGATGAGCCGCGAGAGAGCCTATGTTTAAAAAGATCCTTGTCGCCAATCGCGGCGAAATCGCCCTGCGCATCCAGCGCGCCTGCCATGAGCTGGGCGTCAAGGCCGTGATGGTGTATTCCGAGGCCGACCGCGACGCGAAGTACGTCAAGCTCGCCGAAGAGGCCGTCTGCATCGGCCCGGCCCCCTCGCCGCTGTCCTACCTCAACATGCCGGCGATCATCTCGGCCGCCGAGGTGACGGACGCCGAGGCCATCCACCCGGGCTACGGCTTCCTCTCCGAGAACGCCGACTTCGCCGAGCGCGTGGAAAAGAGCGGCTTCCAGTTCATCGGCCCGACGCCCGAGTCCATCCGCACGATGGGCGACAAGGTGTCGGCCAAGCAGGCCATGATCCGCGCGGGCGTGCCCTGCGTGCCGGGCTCCGAGGGCGAGCTGCCCGACGATCCGGTGCAGATCCGCCGCATCGCCAAGACGGTGGGCTATCCGGTGATCATCAAGGCGGCGGGCGGCGGCGGTGGCCGCGGCATGCGCGTGGTGCACACCGAGGCCGCGCTGGTGAACGCCGTGCAGATGACCAAGGCCGAGGCCCAGGCCGCCTTCGGCAACCCGGCCGTGTACATGGAGAAGTTCCTCCAGAACCCGCGCCACATCGAAATCCAGGTGCTGGCCGACAAGTTCCGCAATGCCGTGTACCTGGGCGAGCGCGACTGCTCCATGCAGCGCCGCCACCAGAAGGTGATCGAGGAAGCGCCGGCCCCCGGTATCCCGCGCAAGCTCATCGAGAAGATCGGCGAGCGCTGCGTGGCCGCCTGCAAGAAGATCGGCTACCGCGGCGCGGGCACGTTCGAGTTCCTCTACGAGAACGGCGAGTTCTACTTCATCGAGATGAACACGCGCGTGCAGGTCGAGCACCCGGTGACGGAGTGGATCACGGGCGTGGACATCGTGAAGACCCAGATCATGGTCGCCGCCGGCGAGAAGCTGCCCTTCACGCAGCGCCAGATCGAGATCCGCGGCCATGCGATCGAGTGCCGCGTGAACGCGGAGGACGCCTACAAGTTCACCCCGTCGCCCGGACGCATCACCGTCTGGCACGCGCCGGGCGGCCCGGGCGTGCGCGTGGACTCGCATGCCTACACCAACTACTACGTGCCGCCGAACTACGACTCCATGATCGGCAAGATCATCGTGCACGGCGACACGCGCGAGCAGGCCCTGGCCCGCATGCGCACGGCCCTGTCCGAGACGGTGATCGAGGGCATCCACACCAACATCCCGCTGCACCGCGAGCTGATGGTGGACGCCAAGTTCGTCGCCGGCGGCACCAACATCCACTACCTGGAAGAGTGGCTGGCCGCGCACAAGCGCTGAACCCGTGCCGGCCCCGGCCGGCCCCCGCGCATGCTGGCGCTCCGGTGACGGGGGCCGGCATCGCCGTTTCTGGAGATGGATGCCATGTTTGAGCTGAGCCTGTTGTGCCCCGAAGAACGGATCGAAGCCGTGGGCGAAGCCCTGGAGGCGCTGGACGCCCTGAGCGTGTCGGTCGAGGATGCCGACGCCCAGACCGATGCCGAGCAGGCGCTGTTCGGCGAGCCGGGCATGCCCCCTCCGAAGGACGGCTGGCAGCGCAGCCGCGTGGTGGCGTTGTTCCCCACGCAGGAGGCGGCCGGCGAGGCGCGCGCGCTGCTGGAGGTGCAGGATTTCTTCGCGGGCTGCCGCGTGCTGGGGCTGTCCGACGTGCCCGACCAGGACTGGGTGCGGCTCACGCAGTCGCAGTTCGCGCCCGTGGAGATCACGCCGGAATTCTGGATCGTTCCCACCTGGCATGAACTGCCGCCCCAGGCCACGCGCCACATCCGCCTCGACCCGGGCCTGGCCTTCGGCACCGGCACCCACCCGACGACCCGCATGTGCCTGCGCTGGACCGCGCGGCGCGGCGGCGGCTTCGGCCGGGTGCTGGACTACGGCTGCGGCTCGGGCATCCTCGCGATCGGCGCCGCCAAGTTCGGCGCCGTGGACATCGACGCCGTGGACATCGATCCCGCGGCCGTGGAATCGACCCGGCTCAATGCCGAGGCCAACGGCGTGGCGCTGAAGGCCGGCCTGCCGGACGCCGCCCAGGGCCTCTACGGCACCGTGTTCGCGAACATCCTGGCCACGCCGCTGAAGGTGCTGGCGCCGCTGCTGTGCGCGCACGTCGATGCCGGCGGGCACCTGGTGCTGGCCGGCATCCTGGAGCGCCAGGCCGCCGAGCTGCAGGAAGCCTATGCACCCTGGCTGCCGCTGCAGGTGAGCGACGCCGAGGACGGCTGGATCCTGATGACGGCCTCGCGCTGACGCGAGGGCGGGCCGCACCGGGCCAAGCGCCACCTACAATCGCGAGCCCATGAGCCAGATCACGCGCTGCCCCGCCTGCGGCACGACCTTCAAGGTCGTCGCGGACCAGCTGCGCATCTCGGACGGCTGGGTGCGCTGCGGGCAGTGCAAGGACGTGTTCGACGCCTCCGCCCACCTGCTGCCGTCGGGCGCGGCCCGGCGCGGCGCACCACCACCACCGCCGCCGTCGCAGGCGGCCGCTCCGGCGCCTGCCGCTGCGCCTGCCTCGTCCATCCCCTCCACCTCGCCGGCCGCATCCGCCGCGTCGGAGCGCACTGCGCCGTCGCCTGCCACGCAGGTGCGTGCGGCTGCGCCGGACATGCCGCCGGCGCAGCCCGCGCACGCACCGCCGCCCCCGGCGCAACCTGCACCGCCCGCGGTGCTGCCGCGCGGCTTCCCGCTTCCGCCCGAGGCATCCCCGCTGTCCGCGGGTGCGCCAGGCACCCTGCCGGACGCTCCGCCCGTACCGGCTTTCCTGGAACGCCGGCGGGAGGCCGCCACCCGGAGCCTGGCAGCCGACGCGTCCGAACGGGCATGGAGCCTCGAGCCGGTCTCGCCGCTCGCATGGCGCGTCCGCCCGCCGGGTTCTCCCGCGGCCGCACCGGCCCCGGCGCCCGATCCGCTGGTGGGCTACGAACTGCCTTTCGCCGAACTGCGCGACTCCGGCTGGCCCGAGGAATTCGACACGGACGGCGCGGGATTGCGCGAGGAAGGTCCGGCCACGCCGCCGGCCGGCCGCTCCGATGCCTCCGAGGCGGCTGGACGGGATGGCGCCCCACATGCCGAGGAGGACGGCCCGCCGCCGACGCCGGCAGACGATGCCCTGGAGCAGGAGCTGGCGAGGGAGCTCGCGCACGAGGGCGTCGACGTCGATACCGATCCGGTGGACGTCGCCACCCAGGCCATGCCGCTCGCCGCCGATGCCGCGATGCCCGAAGACGCGCCCGTGCCCGCCCCGTCGGTATGGCGGTCCGCGCGCAATGCGGCCAACGCGCGGGCAACGCCGGGCACGCCGCCGCAGCGCGCACCGGGCCGCAGGCCGCGCCAGGACGAAGACGGAGCCGACGACGATGGCGATGACGGGCACGGCGATGCCGACAGCGACGAGCCGGGCTTCGTGCGCGCCGCGCGGCGCAGGGCCTGGTGGCGCCGGCCGGCGGTGCGCATCGCCCTGGGCCTGGCGGGTGTGCTGCTGCTGGGGGTGCTGCTGCTGCAGGTCGCCCTGCAGGAGCGCGACCGCCTCGCATCGCAATATCCCGCGATCCGGCCCCTGCTGCAGGTGCTGTGCGCGCCGCTGCAGTGCCGGATCGATCCGCCCCGCCGCATCACGGACGTGGTGATCGACAGCTCGTCCTTCAACAAGGCGCGCGGCGACGGCTACGTGCTCGCGGTCACGCTGCGCAGCCGCGCGGATTTCCCCGTGGCCACGCCCGCCCTCGAGCTGACGCTGACCGATGCGCAGGAGCAGCCCGTGCTGCGCCGCGTGCTGACGCCGCAGGACCTGAACGCGCCCATCGAACTGCCGGCCGGCGGCGACTGGGGCGGCTCCTGGCCGGTGAGCGTCGCGGGCGCTGCGGCGCCGCGCGTGGCGGGCTACCGGCTGCTGGCGTTCTACCCGTGAGCGGCGCGGGTGCGCGTTCGGCGGGGCCGGAGTCTGCCGGCTTTTTCACCAGGCACGCCGACGTTCCCGTCGCCGTCTGCCTGGTCTGTTTCGTTTCCCCCGTTTCATCCACTTCTTCCCGATCGACAGGATTCCTATGGCTGCCCTGATTTGCGGTTCCCTGGCCTTTGACACCATCATGACGTTCGAGGGCCGCTTCGCCGAGCAGATACTGCCCGACCAGCTGCACATCCTCAACGTGTCCTTCCTCGTCCCGTCGCTGCGCCGGGACTTCGGCGGCTGCGCCGGCAACATCGCCTACAGCCTGAAGCTGCTGGGCGGCACCCCCGTGCCCATGGCCATGCTCGGCAGCGACGGGGCCGAGTACCAGCAGCGCCTGCAGGGCCTGGGGATCGACACGCGCCACGTCGGCCGCGTGGACGAGACCTACACCGCGCAGGCGCTGATCATGACCGACCGCGACAACAACCAGATCACCGCGTTCCATCCGGGCGCGATGATGCTCGCGCACCAGACGCGCATCGCCGCCGAGCCGGACCTGCGCCTGGGCATCATCGCCCCGGACGGACGCGACGCGATGATCGAGCATGCGGCGCAGTTCGCGGCCGCCGGCATTCCCTTCGTCTTCGATCCGGGCCAGGGCCTGCCGATGTTCGGCGGTGAAGAGCTCGCGCGCTTCATCGGCCAGGCGGACTGGGTGACGGTGAACGACTACGAGGGCCGCATGCTGTGCGAGCGCACGGGCTGGAGCTTCGCCGAGATCTCCCGCAAGGTGCGCGGCCTGGTCGTGACCCTGGGCGCCGAAGGCTGCGATGTGTGGGAAGACGGCGTGGCCACGCGCGTGCCGCCCGTGCAGCCGGCCGCGGTGGTCGATCCGACGGGTTGCGGCGACGCCTGGCGCGGCGCGCTGCTCTTCGGGCTGGAGCAGGGCTGGTCGCTCGCGCGCTGCGCCGCACTGGGCAACCGCCTGGGCGCGCTGAAGATCGCGCAACGCGGACCGCAGAACTACCAGCTCGACTTCACGCCCGCCTGAGATCGCGCGGGCATAAAAAAACCCGGTGCATGCACCGGGTCGGTCCAGGCCCCTGCATGCATGGGCATGCGGCGGGCCGGAGACGCTGCCTCAGGGCTTGGTGCCCGTCGGGAACGGCCATGCGGCCTGCGGGTTCAGCGTGGTCTGCGCCGCAGGAGCAGGGGCCGGAGCGGCGGCCTTCGTGGTCTTGGCGGCGGCGGACTTGCGCGGGGCGGCGGCTTTCTTCGCCGTGCCGGTGGAGGCGGATGCCGCCTTCTTGGCGGGAGCGGCAGCAGCCTGCTTGGCAGGAGCAGCAGCCTTCTTCGCGGGTGCGGCAGCCTTCTTGGCCGGAGCGGCAGCCTTCTTCGCGGGCGCAGCGGCCTTCTTGGCAGGTGCTGCCTTCTTCGCGGGGGCTGCGGCCTTCTTGGCGGGAGCGGCCGCCTTCTTCGCCGGTGCAGCCGCCTTCTTGGCGGGAGCGGCAGCCTTCTTCGTGGTGGTCGAAGCGGCCTTCTTGGCAGGAGCCGCAGCCTTCTTCGCCGTCGACGATGCCGACTTCGTGGACGAAGCGGCCTTCTTCGCGGGAGCGGCAGCCTTCTTCGTCGTGGTGGAAGCGGCCTTCTTGGCGGGCGCGGAAGCCTTCTTCGCCGTCGTCGTCGAAGCCGACTTCGTGGTGGACGAAGCAGCCTTCTTGGCGGGAGCGGCAGCCTTCTTCGTGGTGGTCGAAGCGGCCTTCTTGGCCGATGCCGTGGCCGGGGCCGCAGCGGCCTTCTTCACGGTCGTCGATGCCTTGGTGGTCGTCGCCGATTTTTCCTTCTTGGCGGCGGGTGCTGCCTTCTTGGCGGCGGTCGTCTTTTTCGCAGTTGCCATCATTTTCTCCTTGGGTCGATTTGCAAAGAGCGCTCCGTGCCTGCATTGGACATGGAGCGATCCATGGCGATGGGGCCCCGGGGGCACCCACCGCCATGAACGCGGGAACGCCCCGCGCGGCAGGGCCCTTGCGGGCTGCCGGTGCGGGGCGTGGAATGAAAAATCATGGCCTGGAATTACCGGGATCGACTAATCCCAGGACAGAGCGCCGCCGGACTGGTACTCGATGACGCGCGTCTCGAAGAAGTTGCGCTCCTTCTTCAGGTCGATCATCTCGCTCATCCAGGGGAAGGGGTTCTCTTCGTTCGGGAAGAGCGCCTCCAGGCCGATCTGCGTGGCGCGCCGGTTGGCGATGTAGCGCAGGTAGCCCTTGAACATGGAAGCGTTCATGCCCAGCACGCCGCGGGGCATGGTGTCTTCGGCGTACTGGTACTCCAGCTCGACGGCCTTCATGAACAGGCCCTTGATCTCTTCCTTGAACTCCGCCGTCCAGAGGTGCGGGTTCTCCAGCTTGAGCTGGTTGATCAGGTCGATGCCGAAGTTGCAGTGCATCGACTCGTCGCGCAGGATGTACTGGTACTGCTCGGCGGCACCGGTCATCTTGTTCTGGCGGCCGAGCGCGAGGATCTGCGTGAAGCCGACGTAGAAGAACAGGCCTTCCATCAGGCAGGCGAACACGATCAGCGACTTCAGCAGGGTCTGGTCGGTCTCGGGCGTGCCGGTCTTGAACTCCGGGTCCATGATCGCCTCGATGAAGGGGATCAGGAACTCGTCCTTGTTGCGGATCGACGCGACCTCGTTGTAGGCGTTGAAGATCTCGCTCTCGTCGAGGCCGAGCGACTCCACGATGTACTGGTAGGCGTGCGTGTGGATCGCTTCCTCGAACGCCTGGCGCAGCAGGAACTGGCGGCACTCGGGCGCGGTGATGTGGCGGTACGTGCCCAGCACGATGTTGTTGGCGGCCAGCGAATCGGCGGTGACGAAGAAGCCGAGGTTGCGCTTGACGATGCGGCGCTCGTCCTCGGTCAGGCCGTTCGGGTCCTTCCAGAGCGCGATGTCGCGCGTCATGTTCACTTCCTGCGGCATCCAGTGGTTGGCGCAGGTGGCGAGGTACTTCTCCCAGGCCCACTTGTACTTGAAGGGGACGAGCTGGTTGACGTCGGTCTGGCCGTTGATGATGCGCTTGTCGGCGGCATTCACGCGGCGGTGCTGGGTGGGTGCGGCAGCGGCGGACGGCGCGGCTGCGGCGAGCGGCGCGGAGGCGGCGACGGACTGCAGCGCGGGGCTCTGGAAAGACGCGGGGGGCGCCATGTCGGGACGGTGGCTTTGCAGACCGCCGTCCGGAGTTTTCTGCGATGAGGGCTTGACTTCTTCGTCCCAGTTCAGCATAGGTATTCCAATGGTCGGATTATGAAAGCAGCGCTGCAAAAATAAAAGCGCCGCAGCGTGGCGCAGCGATGTTTTTGTTGCTTCAGAGCACACGCGCGGAAGGTCCCGTGGTGAGACCTTCCGCGCGGCGCATCACATCACTGGCACGCTTCGCAGGTCGGGTCGTCGATGGCGCAGAACTTCACGTCGGTCGCGGGCAGCGCGGCGGCCTGCGATTGCGCCGCGGCGGCGGCCGCATCGAGCGCGCTGGGGCGCGCGGCGCCGTTGCCGGCGGCCTGCATCGCACCGTCGCTGCCCGACGAAACGGCGTTGAGCTGGCGCGTGTTCACCGTGCTCATCTCGACGTGCGTCGCGCTCTGCGTGCGCAGGTAGTACGTGGTCTTCAGGCCGCGCACCCAGGCGAGCTTGTAGGTCTCGTCGAGCTTCTTGCCCGAGGCGCCGGCCATGTAGATGTTCAGGCTCTGCGCCTGGTCGATCCACTTCTGGCGGCGCGACGCGGCCTCGACCAGCCAGGTGGGCGCCACTTCGAACGCGGTGGAATAGAGCGCCTTCACGTCCTGCGGCACGCGGTCGATCGGGTGCAGCGAGCCCTTGAAGTGCTTGAGGTCCATGACCATCACGTCGTCCCACAGGCCCAGGCGCTTCAGGTCGCGCACGAGGTAGCCGTTGATGACGGTGAACTCGCCCGACAGGTTCGACTTGACCGACAGGTTGCCGAAGGACGGCTCGATCGACGCATCCACGCCGACGATGTTGGAGATGGTGGCCGTGGGGGCGATCGCCACGCAGTTGGAGTTGCGCATGCCGTCCTGCGCAATCTTCTTGCGCAGCGCATCCCAGTCGAGCGTGGCGGCGCGGTCCACTTCCACATAGCCGCCGCGGGCCTTCTCGAGCAGATCGAGCGTGTCGATCGGCAGGATGCCGCGGTCCCACAGCGAGCCGGGGTAGCTGGAGTACTTGCCGCGCTCCTGGGCGAGCTCGGTCGAGGCCCAGTAGGCGTAGTAGCAGATCGCTTCCATCGAGCGGTCGGCGAATTCCACCGCGGCCTGCGAGGCGTAGGGAATGCGCAGCTCGTACAGGCTGTCCTGGAAGGCCATCAGGCCCAGGCCCACGGGGCGGTGGCGCATGTTGGAGGCCCGCGCCTTCTCGACCGCGTAGTAGTTGATGTCGATCACGTTGTCGAGCATGCGCATGGCCGTGGAGATGGTCTTGCGCAGCTTGGCGTGGTCGAGTTCCTTGCCGTTCGGGCCGTCCTTGAGGTGGCGCACGAGGTTCACGGAGCCGAGGTTGCAGACCGCGGTTTCGGCGTCGCTCGTGTTGAGCGTGATCTCGGTGCAGAGGTTGGACGAGTGCACCACGCCGGCGTGCTGCTGGGGCGAGCGCACGTTGCAGGCGTCCTTGAACGTGATCCAGGGATGGCCGGTCTCGAACAGCATCGTGAGGATCTTGCGCCACAGGTCGGTGGCCTGCAGGGTGCGCGAGGGCTTGATCTCGCCGCGCGCGGCCTTCTCTTCGTAGGCGACGTACGCCTTTTCGAAGTCGGCGCCGAACAGGTCGTGCAGGTCCGGCACGGAGGAGGGCGAGAACAGCGTCCAGGTGCCCTTTTCCATCACGCGGCGCATGAACAGGTCGGGGATCCAGTTGGCGGTGTTCATGTCGTGCGTGCGGCGGCGGTCGTCGCCGGTGTTCTTGCGCAGCTCCAGGAACTCCTCGATGTCGAGGTGCCAGGTCTCCAGGTAGGTGCAGACCGCGCCCTTGCGCTTGCCGCCCTGGTTCACGGCCACGGCCGTGTCGTTGACCACCTTGAGGAACGGCACCACGCCCTGCGATTCGCCGTTCGTGCCCTTGATGTGCGAGCCCAGGGCGCGCACGCGGGTCCAGTCGTTGCCCAGGCCGCCCGCGAACTTGGAGAGCAGCGCGTTTTCCTTGATGGATTCGTAGATGCCGTCGAGGTCGTCGGGCACCGTGGTCAGGTAGCAGGACGAGAGCTGCGAGCGCAGCGTGCCGCTGTTGAACAGCGTGGGCGTGGACGACATGAAGTCGAACGACGACAGCACCTCGTAGAACTCGATGGCGCGGGCTTCGCGGTCGGACTCGTTCAGGGCGAGGCCCATGGCCACGCGCATGAAGAAGCACTGGGGCAGCTCGATGCGGGTCTTGCGCACGTGCAGGAAGTAGCGGTCGTACAGCGTCTGCAGGCCGAGGTAGTCGAACTGCTGGTCGCGGCCCGGGTTGATCGCGGCGCCCAGGCGCTGCAGGTCGTACTGCAGCAGGCGCGGATCGAGCAGTTCGTTGTCCACGCCCTTCTGGATGAACTGCGGGAAGTACGCGGCGTAGGCCGGGCCCATGTCGGCGGGCACCACGTCCTGGCCCAGCACCTCGCGCACGATCGTGTGCAGCAGCAGGCGGGCAGTGGCGTAGGTGTAGTCGGGGTCCTTCTCGATCAGCGTGCGCGCGGCCAGGATGGAGGCCTTGTACACCTCGTCCATCGGGACGCCGTCGTACAGGTTGCGCAGCGTCTCGGCCACGATGGGCGCGGCGTGCACGTCCGCGCCCAGGTTGGCGCAGGCGGAGTCGATCAGGCCGAGCAGGCGGGCTTCGTCGAGCGGCACGCGCTGGCCGTTGTCGATCACGTGCAGCACCGGCGTGGAAGGCGCGGGCTGGCGGTCGTGCTGCAGGTGCGCGCGCTCCTGCGTGCGGCGCTCGCGGTAGAGCACATAGGCGCGGGCGACTTCATGGTGGCCGCCGCGCATCAGGCTCAGTTCCACGTTGTCCTGCACGTCTTCGATGTGGAACGTGCCGCCGCCCGGGCGCGAGCGCATGAGCGCGCGCACCACCGACTGCGTGAGCGTGTCCACCGTCTCGCGCACGCTGGCGGAGGCGGCGCCCTGCGTGCCGTGCACTGCGAGGAAGGCCTTCATCATCGCCACGGCGATCTTCTGCGGCTCGAAAGGCACCACCGCGCCGTTGCGGCGGATGATCTGGTAGTGCGAGAGCGGGTGGCCGCCGGCGTCCGGCGCGAGGCCCTGGGACGGGGCTGCCTGGTCGGGGGAGGTCGTGGCGGATGAAGGGTTCAGCGCAGGCTGCATACAGGAAACCTCGGATGATGGGGTGGCAGAAATGGGACAGTGATGTAGGTCGACACCGCTAGTGCATTGCGCCATGCGGAACGCTATAGGTAGCGTGTCGATGCCTGTCCGGGCACTACATGTAGTGTATCTCCGGATCGGCGGCGGGTGTGCGGTGCGCGCGGCGGCGTGGTGTTTCGAGCGTGCCGGGCGCTTCCCAAGCATGGGCTGCGAAGCCGCGCCGAACGGAGATCCCGAAGCGCGATGCGAGGCGTGGCGCGCGTTGCGGGGCAGGATCGCGTGCCGGGCCTGCGCCGGTGCTGGAAACGCGCAAGGGGAGCGAGTGTCGCGATTTGCCCGCACCCGCGCCAGCGGTTCGGGAAAACCCTTGCTGGCCGGTCAGGAGGGGTTGACTTGCGGCGGAAAGGCGATGCCCGGCCGGTCGAGCCCCCGCTCCAGGGCATTCCAGTCGAAACCGGGGCCCGGATCGCGCTTGCGCCCCGGCGCGACGTGCTCGTGGCCCGCGATGTGGGCGACCGGATAGCGGTGCGCGATGTCGCGGCACAACACCACGAGCGCCTGGTACTGCGCGGGCTCGAAGCGATCGCCCTCCAGCCCTTCGAGTTCGATGCCGATCGACGAATCGTTGCAGTTCCCGCGGCCCCGGTAGGCCGAGGGGCCGGCATGCCAGGCCCGGTCGTCACAGCCCACGAACTGCCAGAGCCTCCCGTCCCGCTCGATGAAGAAGTGCGCCGATACCTGCAGCCCGCGGATGCCGGCGTAATAGGGATGCGCGTCCCAGTCCAGCGCATTGGTGAACAGGCGCTGGACCTCGCCGGTGCCGTACGCGCCGGGCGGCAGGCTGATGGAATGCACCACGACGAGGTCGATGGCCGTGCCGTGGGGGCGTGCGCCGAAATTCGGCGAGGGCAGGGCGGTGGCCGGCGCGTACCAGCCGCCGCGCCATGGGGCATCGCAGGCGGGTCCGCCGCCGGGCGGCGGCGCGGAGGTGTCAGCAGGGTGCATGGTCGTCGGGCGCGTCGTCGTCCTGCGGCGTGGCGATCGCGAGCCGGTCGATGCGGTAGCGGATCTGCCGCAGGCTGATGCCCAGCCGTGCGGCGGTGGCGGTGCGGTTGAAGCCGTGCTCGCGCAGGGCGCGCACGAGGATCTCGCGCTCCTGCTGGTCCAGCCAGCCCTGCAGGTCGGCGGGCAGCGGCACGGTCGATCCCGGGTGCGCATCGCCCGCGCCGTCGGCCGCCGCCGCGCCCGCGGGAGCGGCAGCAGGAGCCGCTGCGGGGCGCGGGGCCGGCGCCGCGGCGCTGCCCGGGGCCGGGCCTTCCTCGATGTGCAGGTCTTCCGCATCGCTCAGCGCCACGGCGCGGTGCAGCAGGTTCTCCAGCTCGCGCACGTTGCCGGTGAGCGGATGGCGCGCGAGCGCCGCGAGGGCCTGTGCCGTGAGCGCGGGCACGGGCAGTCCGGCCTCGCCGGCGATGCGGTCGAGCAGCGCCGCGCACAGGGCCGGCAGGTCCTCGCGGCGCTCGCGCAGCGGCGGGATCACGATCTCGATCACGTTCAGGCGGTAATAGAGATCCTGGCGGAACCGCCCCGCCTGCACGTCGGCCGCGAGGTCGCGGTGGGTGGCGCTCACGATGCGCACGTCCACCGTCTCTTCCTGGGTGGAGCCGAGGGGGCGCACGCTGCGCTCCTGGATCGCGCGCAGCAGCTTGGCCTGCATGGCCAGCGGCAGGTCGCCGATCTCGTCCAGGAACAGCGTGCCGCCGCGCGCGGCCTGGAAGTAGCCGTCCCGGTCCGCGTTCGCGCCGGTGTAGGAGCCCTTGCGCGCGCCGAAGAATTCCGCCTCCAGCAGGTTCTCGGGGATGGCGCCGCAGTTGACGGCCACCAGCGGGCCGTCGGCGCGCTGGCTGCTGGCGTGCAGCGCCCGGGCGACCAGTTCCTTGCCGGTGCCCGACTCGCCGCGGATCAGCACCGGTGCCATGCTGCGCGCGACCTTGGCGATGCGCTGCTTGACGTTGCGCATCGCCTCCGATTCGCCGACGAGGCGCTCCAGATCCGAGGGCGCGCCCGCGCCCGCAGCACCGGCTTGGTGCGCGGATGCGCCCATCCGCGGCGAGCGCGGCGCAGGCACGCCGCCCGATCCCTGCACCGCGGAGGCGACCACGGAGCGGAACTGCTTGAGATCGACGGGCTTGGTGAGGTAGTCGAAGGCTCCCGAGCGCAGCGCCTCGACCGCATTCTCGGCCGAGCCGTACGCGGTCATGACCACGCAGCGCTCTCGCCGCTTCTGCTGGCGCAGGTCCTGCAGCAGCTCCATGCCGAAGCCGTCCGGCAGCCGCATGTCGGTGATGACGGCGTCGAAGCGGCGGGCCTGCAGCTGGCGCCGCGCCTCCTCCACCGTGGCCGCCGTCTCCACGCGGTAGCCCTCGCGCAGCAGCGTGAGTTCGTAGAGCGTGCGCAGGTCGGGTTCGTCGTCGACGACCAGGATGGTGGCGGCGGGGGCGTTCATGGCAGGGAGCGTACAGGGGCGCGGAGGGCCTTCTCAGACGACGATTGTGTCAAACAGCGAGGCCGGCCCCGGCCGGTGGGCGCGCCGGAAGGCCACGGTGAAGGCGTTGCCGCCGACCGCGCCGCGCTCCAGCACCCGCGTGAGCCGCTGGTAGGCGATGGAGGCTCCGTGGCGCTGGCAGAGTTCGCGGCAGATGTAGAGGCCCAGGCCGCTGGAGCGGCTCTCCGACGAGAAGAAGGGCTCGAACAGATGGCGCTCCACGGTCTTGTCCAGCGGTGCGCCGTCGCTCCAGACCTGCAGGTGGGCCTGGCCCGCGCCATTCACGTACGTGGCGATGCAGAGCGAATCCGGTTCCCCGCCCATGTAGCGCAGGGCGTTGTCCAGCAGGTTCACCAGCACCCGCCGCAGGTGCTCGGCGTCGAACTCCACCTGCGTGCCCGCGGTATGCAGCGCCAGGTGCGCGCGCCGGCCCCGCGGTGCGTGCGCCATCCAGTCGCGGCAGGCCTGGGCCACGGTGTCGTCCAGCGGCAGCACGCCCGCGGGCGCATGGTGGATCTGGTGCTGCACGCGCGCGATGTCCAGCACATCCTCCGCGATGCGGGCGAGCCGGTCCGCGTTCTGCCCCACCATCTGGGTGAGCCGCCGGTGCGCGGGATCGGCCAGGTCTTCTTCCAACAGCGCGTTGGCCTGCACGATGGCCGCCAGCGGGTTGCGGATCTCGTGGGCCACCGCCGCCGACATGCGGCCCATGGCGGCCAGCTTCTCGGTGCGCAGGCGGGCCTCCATCTCGCGCAGGTCGTGCAGGAACATCACGCACAGCTGCGCCCCGCCGGTGCCGGGCGCGACCAGGGGCGAGGCCGTGAGCCAGGTCCGCACGTGCAGTGCCAACGGGCTCTGGCCCGGGTGCAGCACGTCCAGCCCGGCGCTCTGCGGCTGGGCCTTCTGGAACGTCTGCCGGGCCAGGTCCAGCAGCGGCGCCCAGGAGGGCGTGCCGCCGAGGGCGAAGGGCGGCGCGGGCGTCGGCGCGCCGCCCAGGAAGAGCAGGGCCGCGGGGTTGGCCAGGCGCACCGTGTCGCCGCCGTCCACCACCAGCACGCCGTCCGAAAGGTGGTCGATCACCAGCGCGCTCACCTGCTCCTGTAGCTTGGCGGCGAGCAGACCCTCCTGGGCGCGCTCCTGCTCGCGGTGCAGGCGTGTGGCCAGCTGGTGCACGAGGTAGGCCACGATGAAGTAGCCGGTGCCGGTGAGCGCCGCCTGGAAGTAGCGCTGCGTGGATTCGGCCGTTCCGGCGCCGCCCAGCCACCAGGTCCAGGCGAGCAGCATCAGCGTGGCGGCGGCGGTCGTGCCCAGCGCGAGCGTGAGGGAGCCGAGCACGCCGGCCATGAGGATGGGCAGGCCGAACAGCGGCGTGAAATTCATCGCGCCGGACTGCAGGATCTGCAGCCCCATGATCGCCGCCAGATCCACCCCGATGGTGGGAAGCCAGCGGATGCCGGCCTGCGGCGGCGGGGGCGCGGCGCGCGAGAACGCGAGCGCCATCACGGTGGCCAGCAGATACAGCGTGCACAGGGTCGCGAGGACCGGCTCGGCGTGCTGGTTGAAGGCGAACCCCAGGGCCTGCAGCAGCAAGAGCGCCACCGCCACCAGCACCCGGCCGGCGAGGAAGCTGGTCCAGAGGCGCAGGAAGGGCGGGTCCGCCGCAGGCGCCTGCAGGGTGGACGGGGACCAGTGCGGCACGGGCGGCTCGGTGCGTGCCTAGCCCTGGCGCGCGCCCAGGCGCTGGTGCTCGGGGCTGCAGTAGTTGCGGCCACCTTCCACGACCGCCTGCGGCGCGGGCACGTGCACGCCGCAGTGGGCGCAGGCCACCATGTCCTGCGGCGTGGCCAGCCGGCGGCGCCCGGCGTCCGCGGCCACCTGCCCGCGGCGCGCGCCGCCGCGCCACAGCCACCAGGCCACGGCCAGCACGAGCAGCAGCAGGAGGTATTTCACAGCGAGCGCCCCAGCACCACTTCGAGCACGAAGCGCGAACCCACGTAGGCGAGCAGCAGCAGCCCGGCCCCGGCGTAGAGCACCCGCACGGCGCTCCGGCCGCGCCAGCCGAAGCGCGAGCGGCCGATGAGCAGCACGGCGAACGTGAGCCACGAAAGCACGGAGAACACGGCCTTGTGGTCCCAGTTCCAGGCCCGGCCGTAGAGCGTCTCGCCGAAGAACAGGCCGGCCGCGAGCGTGGCGGTGAGCAGCACGAAGCCGGCCACGACGAAGCGGAAGGTGAGCCGCTCCAGCGTGAGCAGCGGCACGCCGCTGCGCGGATCGGCAGCCAGGCGGATGCGGCGCTCGGCCCGCGTCATCAGCCAGGCATGGACCACCGCCGCGGCGAACAGGCCATAGGAGGCGATGCCCAGCGCGAGGTGCAGCGGCAGCCAGGCCGAGGCGTTGACGTGCAGCGGCTGCCCGGGAAACACCTGGGCCAGCAGCACCGCCGCCGCGCCCAGGGCGGCCAGCATCCAGCGCGTGCGCATCTGCGGGAACACCTGGTGCTCGATCGCGTAGACGGTGAGCACCAGCCACGCCGTCATGGAGAGCGCGGGCGCGAAGCCGAAGCGCGGCACGCTGCCCAGCAGGCCCCAGGCCAGCACGGCGGCATGCAGCACCCAGGCCACCCAGAGCGCCGCGCGGCCGCGCTCGGCGCCGATCCGCGAGGCCGCCAGCGCCGGTACCGCGTAGGCCAGCGCCGCGCCCAGGGAGAGCAGCCAGTGGGCGGGAGAGACGCTGGGTAAAATCATGGGCCCACAGTTTAGCCCGCCACCGCCGCGCCCCGCGCGGCCCGCGCCCGGATGCACGTCCGGCCCGCCCAACCGGAACACGTCCCATGGCATCCGCCCTCACCGAAAAACTCTCCCGGCTCGTCAAGGAGATGCGTGGCCAGGCCCGCATCACCGAATCCAACGTGCAGGACATGCTGCGCGAGGTGCGCATGGCGCTGCTGGAGGCCGACGTGGCCCTGCCGGTGGTGCGCGACTTCATCGCCCGCGTGAAGGAAAAGGCCCTGGGCCAGGAAGTGCTGGGCTCGCTCAAGCCGGGGCAGACGCTGGTCTCCATCGTGAACCGCGAACTGGCCGCGACGATGGGCGAGGGCGTGTCGGACATCAACCTCGCCGCCCAGCCGCCGGCCGTGATCCTGATGGCGGGCCTGCAGGGCGCCGGCAAGACCACCACCACGGCCAAGCTCGCCAAGCACCTGATCGAGAAGCGAAAGAAGAAGGTGCTCACCGTGTCGGGCGACGTGTACCGCCCGGCGGCCATCGAGCAGCTCAAGACGGTGACGAAGCAGGCCGGCGCCGAGTGGTTCCCCAGCACGCCGGACCAGAAGCCGCTGGACATCGCGCGCGCCGCGATCGACCACGCCCGCCGCCATTATTTCGACGTGCTGCTGGTCGACACGGCCGGCCGCCTCGCGATCGACGAGGCGCTCATGAACGAGATCAAGGAGCTGCACGCGGCCCTGAACCCGGTCGAGACGCTGTTCGTGGTCGATGCCATGCAGGGCCAGGATGCGGTGAACACCGCCAAGGCTTTCAAGGAGGCGCTGCCGCTCACCGGCATCGTGCTGACCAAGCTCGACGGCGATTCGCGCGGCGGCGCGGCGCTGTCGGTGCGCCAGGTGACGGGCGCGCCGATCAAGTTCGCGGGCGTGTCCGAGAAGATCGACGGCCTGGAGGTGTTCGACGCCGAGCGCCATGCCGGCCGCGTGCTGGGCATGGGCGACATCGTGGCCCTGGTGGAGCAGGTGAGCGCCGGGGTCGACCTGGAGGCCGCGCAGAAGCTGGCCGCCAAGGTCAAGAGCGGCGACGGCTTCGACCTGAACGACTTCCTGGGCCAGCTGCAGCAGATGAAGCAGATGGGCGGCATCTCCAGCCTGATGGACAAGCTGCCCTCCGAACTCATGGCCAAGGCCGGCCAGGTGGACATGAACAAGGCCGAGAAGGACATCCGCCGCAAGGAAGGCATCATCCAGAGCATGACCGCCCAGGAGCGCCGCAAGCCCGAGATCATCAAGGCCACGCGCAAGAAGCGCATCGCGGCCGGCGCGGGCGTTCAGGTGCAGGAGGTGAACCGCCTGCTCAACGAGTTCGACCAGATGCAGGGCATGATGAAGAAGATGAAGGGCGGCGGCCTCATGAAGATGATGAAGAAGATGGGCGGCATGAAGGGCTTCGGCGGCGGGGGCGGCATGCCCAAGCTGCCGTTCTGATCCTTTTCGATGCCTCCATGACGAAGCCCCGCCACCGCGGGGCTTTTTCTTTGTCCATGCACGGCGTGCGCCCATGAAAAAAGCCGGCCCTGGGTAGGGGCCGGCCTGGAAGTGCGCGCCGGGCGCGCACGAGGGGCAAAGGGGCGTCAGGCCGCCTTCAGCAGCGGAGCGGGCTGGCGCTGCGGGCCGCCGTTCTTGAGCTGGGTGGCGTGCATCCAGGCACGGCGCAGCACGGGCGGCGACCACGATTCCTCGGGGATCAGCAGCAGGCGCTGGGCGCGCAGGGTGCGGCCGAGGGCGATCTGGCTGGACAGCACCACCAGCGGGATGGCCAGCACCAGCGGCAGGCCCACGGGCATCAGCCAGACCAGGGCGGTGGGGTCGAGCAGGGCCACGCCGGCGCCCAGCAGGGCGATGACGATGCTCATCGGGGCCAGCTGGCGCAGGGCATCGCTCCAGGGCACGGCATTGGCTTCGCGGGGGGGCGACTTCCAGTCGAGCTTCAGGCCGGTGAGGGCGATCAGCACGAACAGCGAGTGGCCCAGCATGCGGATGGGAGCCTGCAGGATGGCCATGGCGCTTTCCAGCACGGCGCTCTTGAGCAGGCTGGCGGTGCCGCCGTACTGCTTCTGTTCGCCCTTCATGAGAATGGCGGTCACGCCCAGCACGCGGGGCAGGAACAGCATGCACAGCGTCCAGGCCCACAGGGCCATCAGCTCGCCGGGCAGCACGTTCCAGTCGGCCACGAGGCGGGCGCCGGAGAGCCACAACACGGTGCCGAATGTGATGAAGGCCAGCCACAGCGGGGCCGAGAGGTAGGCCATCGCGCCGGTCACGAACATCGCGCGGTGCACGGGGTGGATGCCGGGCTCGGCCATCAGGCGCGCGTTCTGCAGGTTGCCCTGGCACCAGCGGCGGTCGCGCTGCAGTTCGGACAGCAGGTCCGGCGGCTGCTGCTCGTAGCTGCCCACCAGATCGGAGACCAGCCACACGTGGTAGCCGGCGCGGCGCATCAGCGCGGCTTCGACGAAGTCATGGCTCATGATGCCGCCGCTCATGCCGCCGGTGCCCTTGATCGGGGCCAGGGCGCAGTGGTCCATGAAGGGCTTCACGCGGATGATGGCGTTGTGGCCCCAGTAGTGGGACTCGCCCAGCTGCCAGTACTGCATGCCGAGCGTGAACAGCCGGCCGGTGACGCGCGAGGCGAACTGCTGCGCACGGGCGTGCAGCGTGACGTGGCCGATGGCCTGCGTGGCGGTCTGGATGATGCCGGCGCGCGGATGGGCTTCCATCAGCTTGGCCATGGAGACGATGCAGTCGCCGCTCATCACGCTGTCGGCGTCGAGGACCACCATGTACTTGTAGTCCTTGCCCCAGCGGCGGCAGAAGTCGGCCACGTTGCCGGCCTTGCGGTGGCTGCGGCGCGTGCGCAGGCGGTAGTACACCTCGACCTGCGGCTGGTTGGCATTGGCCGCGAGCACGGCGCGCAGCTCTTCCCAGGCGGCGCGCTCGGCGGCGGCGATCTCGGGGTCGTAGCTGTCGGAGAGGATGAACACGTCGAAGGTCTTCGCGTGGCCCGTGGCGGCCACCGATTCGCACGTGGCGCGCAGGCCTGCGAACACCGTGGACACGTCCTCGTTGCAGATCGGCATGATGATCGCGGTGCGCGCATCGGGGCTCAGCACGTCGTTGCGGACGCTTTTCGCCGACAGGGCATGGCGGTCGCCGCGCAGCATCACCCAGAAGCCCATCATGGCCGTGAGGAAGCCGGTCACCACCCAGGTGGAGAGCAGGGCGAACAGGGCGAGCTGGCCGTATTCGAGCCAGGCGCTGTCGTAGTTGGGCTGCACGCCGGCGAAGAGCGTGGTGGCCAGGGCGCTGGTGGCCAGGGCCAGCAGCAGGAAGATGTTGCGGCGCTGGCCGGCGATGCGCTCCCAGCCTTCGCGGGGCGCGGCAGCCGTGCCGGCTGACGCCTTGCCGCGGCCGTTGAGGCGCATCAGCAGGGCCGTGCCGATGCTGTTCCAGAAACCGCGCCAGGGCAGCGGTGCCATCGAGCCGCGGTGCACGGGCGGTGCGGTGAGCGAATTGGGATGGCGTTCTTCGCGCAGCGTGCTGCGCGACGACTCCACCGGGCGGGGATAGCGTGCGCCACGGCGCGCCACCACAGCGGGAGCGGCGACGCCCGCGGGTTTGCGGGGCGCGGCATCCGGTCGGGAGGATAGGGTTTCCATGGTTGTGCTCACTCGGTTGTGGTGTTCCAGGGCAGGTGCGTAACCCTCTCGCGAACGCGTTGCGGCCGGTGTCGGCGCATCGCTGGAGGGGGGGTAGGCCTGTTGCATGCGAGCAATAGGGCAAACCCTGTGCCAGCCTGGAAAAATCCTTTGAAATCAAGGAGTTGCGTGCACTTTTCCGTGTAAGCAGTTGTGCAGGGTGCCTGGGCGGGCCCAAAACCCCGGTTTTTGTCGCAATCCGGCGACCGATTCCACGCAGGTAAAGTGAATTCCCTTTGGAATCAACGACTTAGTCTTGTCGCTCTTCGGCGACATCATCGCCGGCGGCCGCATCGCTCTTGAACTGGCCGGGCGTGAGCGCGTGCTTTTGCAGCAGGCGGTAGAACTCCGTACGGTTGCGCTGCGCGAGCCGTGCGGCGTCGGCGACGTTGCCGTCCGTCATCTTCAAAAGGTCCACCAGGTACTCGCGTTCGAAGCGCTGCCGCGCCTCGGTGAAGCTCAGCACCTGGGCCGTCGGTGTGCGCAGGGCGCGCTGCACCAGCCCCAGCGGCACCAGGGGCGTGGTGGAGAGCGCGCAGGCCTGCTCCACCACGTTGTAGAGCTGCCGCACGTTGCCGGGCCACGGGGCGGCCGTCAGCGCCTTGAGGGCTTCGGGCGAGAAACCCGAAAGGCGCTTGTCGTACTTGCGGGACAACAGATCGAGGAAGTGGTTCGCCAGCAGCGGGATGTCCTCGCGCCGGTCGGCCAGCGTGGGCAGCGTCAGCGTGACCACGTTGAGGCGGTAGTAGAGGTCTTCGCGGAACTGGCTGGTGGCCATGGCGGCCTCCAGGTCGCGGTGGGTGGCGGAGACGATGCGCACGTTCACGGGCGTGGCCTGGCTCGCGCCCACGGGGCGCACCGCCCGCTCCTGCAGCACCCGCAGCAGCTTGACCTGCAGGGCCGGCGGCATGTCGCCGATTTCGTCGAGCAGCAGCGTGCCGCCGTCGGCCGCCTGGAAAAGGCCCTTGTGGTTGCTGTGCGCGTCGGTGAAGGCGCCCTTCATGTGGCCGAACAGTTCGGACTCCAGCAGGGCCTCGGGAATGGCGCCGCAGTTCACGGCCACGAACGGCCGCGCCGCGCGCGGGCTGGCGCGGTGGATGGCCCGGGCCAGCAGCTCCTTGCCGCTGCCGCTGTCGCCCAGCAGCAGCACGCTGGCGTCCGACTGCGCGACCATGTGGGCCTCGGCCAGCAGGTCGGCCATGCGGTTGGAGCGGCTCACGATCTCCGCCCGCCAGGTGCTGTCGGACTGCGGGCTCCGGGTGGCGGGCGCGCTCAGCGCCAGGGCCTGCGCGATCTTGTCGAGCAGGTCCTTGGCGTCGTAGGGCTTGGTGAGGTAGGTGAAGACGCCGCGCGCCGTGGCCTCCACCGCGTCGGGAATCGTGCCGTGCGCGGTGAGCAGGATCACCGGCAGCGAGGGATGGCGCGCGCGCACCTCGTCGAACAGCGCCAGGCCGTCGCGGCCGGGCAGGCGCACGTCGCTCAGCACGAGCTGGGGCCGGTGGGTCTCCAGCTGCGCGAGCGCGGCCTCGGCCGAGGGCACGGCCGTGATGTCGTAGCCCGCCGCATTGAGCCGCAGCGACAGCAGCCGCAGCATGTCGGCGTCGTCGTCCACGACGAGGATGCGCGGCCGGGGCGCGGAGGGCGGGGCTTTCGGGGAGGACGGGGCGGGCATGCGCGGGACCGGGTCAGCGGGGGGTGTCGGCGGAGGCCGGGTGCGAGCGGCCGTTGCCGGGCGCGCCCGGGCGGGCGTTGAGGCTGCGCTCGATGGCGCGCATCGCCTCCAGGCGTTCGTTCAGCTGGTCGATGCGGCGCTGCATGTCGCGGATCTGCTGGCCCTGGCGGTCCGCCTGGTCTTCCAGGCGGCGCTGCTGGAGCAGGCGGTTCTCGACGAGGCGCGCGAGCGGCTGCAGCAGGACCGCGGCCGGCCGGCCGTCGGCCAGCAGCTTCTGTAGCAGCCCCAGGGAGCGGGCCGTGTCGGCCGGCTGGCGCGTCTGCAGCAGGGCCAGCGACAGCTGAAAGGCGGTTTCCGGTGCGGCGCCGCTGC
Organism: Acidovorax sp. PRC11; assembly: GCF_031844105.1. Taxonomy (NCBI): domain Bacteria; kingdom Pseudomonadati; phylum Pseudomonadota; class Betaproteobacteria; order Burkholderiales; family Comamonadaceae; genus Acidovorax; species Acidovorax sp. PRC11. The sequence continues at coordinate 94,351 of NZ_JAUZUQ010000005.1, forward strand.
CGGACTGCGCATCGGACAGGCGGGCGATCTCGGCCGTGAGTTCGGGCGGCGACAGGCCGCGCACGCGGTCCGCGTACTGCAGCATCTGGCGCGGCAGCGAGACGGAGGCGGTGCGCTCGGGCTTCGGTGCGTCGAGGGCTTCGCCCGGCGCGGACGGCCCGGCGGCGGCAGTGTCCGGATCGGGCTTGTCCATGTCCGGCTCCGGCGCGGGCTGCGGCGCGGCGGCTGGCGGGGCCGCCGGGGGCTCGGCGGCGGGCTCGGGCGGCGCGGCGCAGCCGGAGAGCGCGAGCGTCAGCGCCGCCCCCAGCGTACACAGCGCAAGGCGGATCGCCGGGCCGGCGGACAGTGCGCGGGAGCCCGGCAGCAGGTGGTCAAGAGGCATGGGGCAGTTCGATGCGGAAGGGGGTACGTTCGCCGGCCTCGACGAGGCTCACGCGCCCCCCGTGGGCGGCGACGTATTCCTGGACGATGGACAGGCCGATGCCGGTGCCGCGGGCGGCGTCTTCCGGCTGCCGCACTCCGCGGTAGAAGGGCTCGAAGATGCGGGCACGGTCATTTTCATGCACGCCGGGACCTTCGTCGGCCACATCGATGCGGATGAGGTCTTCGAAACGTATGAGTTGAATCAAAATCCTGCCGCCGCGCGGCGAGAAACGGATCGCGTTGGAGAGCAGGTTGCCCACGGCCGAGGCGATCTTCTCGGCATCGATCGGCAGCGTCACGGGCCGGCCCTCCACCACCACGTCGAGCTTGCGGGCCTGCCAGTGCAGGCGCTGCGCCTCGACCTGGGCCTCGATCAGCGCCAGCAGGTCGGTGGGCGTGCGATGGAGTTGCCGCGCCTCGAAGGCGGCGGCGTTGAAGCGCAGCAGCGCCTCGATCTCGCCCTGCAGCACCAGGGTGTTCTGGTGGAGGATGTCCACCACCTCGCGCTGGCCGGGCGTGAGTTCGCCGGTCACGCCGTCCTGCAGCAGCGCCACGCCCTCGCGCATCGAGGCGAGCGGGGTCTTGAGTTCGTGCGAGACGTGCCGCAGGAACCGCGCCTTGTCGGCGTCGAGCTCCAGCAGCCGCACGCGCAGCCATTCGAGCTGCTGGCCCACGCGGCGCACGTCCACCGGCCCCGGGATGTCGACGGGCTGCGCGAGTTCGTTCTCGCCGAGCAGGCGGATCGCGTGGCGCAGGTGCCTGAACGGCCGGGCGAGCCAGATGCCCAGCGCGAGCGCGAGCACCAGCGCCAGCACGATCACGCCGACCACCTGGTGCGTCACCTCGCGGCGGCTGGCCTCGATCTTTTCCTGCAGTTCGGTGCTGCGCCGTGCGTTGATGTCCTGCACGGTCTGGACGATGGCGCCGTTGACGCCGTCGATCTCCAGGAACAGCCCGGCCACGGCGCGTTCGTTGTCCAGCGACAGCGCGGGCGGGCCCTCCAGCAGGGTGTTCACCTGGTCGAGGTGGGCGCGCCACTGGACGGCGAGGTCCGGCGGCAGGCCGTTGGCCTCCAGGCGCTGCAGGATGTCGCGCGCCTCGCGGGCGATGTCGTCGAAGCGGCGGCGCAGCGTGCGGTCGGCCAGCACCAGCGACTGCCGGGCGGCCCGTTCCATCGTCTGGCTGCGCGCGTTCAGGCTCTGGGCGGCGGCGTTGAGCTGGATCGCCTCGGCGGCGCCATGGCGGCTCTGCACCATGAGCTGCTCCAGCGTGAAGATGGCGCGCAGCGAACTCGCTCCCTGCAGCCCGGCGATCAGCAGGAAGGCCAGCAGCAGCATCTGCTGGAACGACAGCCCGCCGAGCGCGGCGACGCCCTGCTGGCGGCGGAAGATGCGTGCGGCGAAGCCCATGCGCACCCGTCCTCAGTGCGTGGCCAGTGCGCCGTGGCCTGCCATGGCCACCTCGCCGCGCAGCGTGTAGGCCTTGGCCTCGGTGATGGTGACGTCGACCATCTGCCCGATGAGCCGGGGATGGCCCGCGAAATTCACCACGCGGTTGCATTCGGTGCGGCCCATCAGCTCGCTGCCGTCGCGCTTGGAGGCCCCCTCCACGAGGATGCGCTGCACGGTGCCCACGCGGCTTTCGCTGATCGAGCGGATGTTGGCGTTGATCACGGCCTGCAGCTCCTGCAGGCGGCGCAGCTTGACCTCGTGCGGCGTGTCGTCGTGCAGGCCCGCGGCCGGCGTGCCGGGGCGGGGGCTGAAGATGAAGCTGAAGCTGTTGTCGAAGTGGATGTCGTCGATGAGCTTCATCATCCTGGCGAAGTCGTCCTCGGTCTCGCTGGGGAAGCCGACGATGAAGTCGCTGCTCATCGCCAGATCGGGCCGGATGGCGCGCAGCTTGCGGATGGTGCTCTTGTATTCCATCGCCGTGTAGCCGCGCTTCATCGCCATCAGGATGCGGTCGGAGCCGTGCTGGACGGGCAGGTGCAGGTGGCTGGCCAGCTGGGGGATGCGCGCGTAGGCGTCGACCAGGCGCTGCGTGAATTCGTTGGGATGGCTGGTGGTGAAGCGGATGCGCTCGATGCCCGGGATGTCGGCCACGTATTCCAGCAGCAGCGCGAAATCGGCCACCTCGGCCGTGCCGCCCATCTTGCCCAGGTAGGCGTTCACGTTCTGGCCCAGCAGCGTGACTTCCTTCACGCCCTGGTCGGCCAGGCCCGCCACCTCCACCAGCACGTCGTCGAACGGCCGGCTGACTTCCTCGCCGCGCGTGTAGGGCACCACGCAGTAGCTGCAGTACTTGCTGCAACCTTCCATGATGGAGACGAAGGCGCTCGCGCCCTCGACGCGCGCGGGCGGCAGGTGGTCGAACTTCTCGATCTCGGGAAAGCTGATGTCCACCTGCGGGCGCGCCAGGGCCTCGCGCTTGGCCAGCAGTTCGGGCAGGCGGTGCAGGGTCTGGGGGCCGAAGACCACGTCGACATAGGGCGCGCGCTTGATGATCTCGTCGCCCTCCTGGCTGGCCACGCAGCCGCCCACGCCGATCTTCACGCCGCGCGCCTTCAGGTGCTTGAAGCGGCCCAGGTCGCTGAAGACCTTCTCCTGCGCCTTCTCGCGCACCGAGCAGGTATTGAACAGGATCAGGTCGGCCTCTTCGGCGTTCTGCGTGGGCTCGTAGCCCTGGGCGGCATGCAGCACGTCCACCATCTTGTCCGAGTCGTACTCGTTCATCTGGCAGCCGAAGGTTTTGACGAAGACTTTTTTGGCCATGGCGGGAAGTTCCGGGAAAGGGAAAGGCGGCACCCTGCGGGCGCCGCGTCCGGGCCGCGCTGGGGCGGCCGGAGACATCATCGAGAAAAACGGGGGCGTGGCGGTGGCCGCGGCGACGGCCTCGCCGTCAACGGCCGGAGCCGAACAGCGAATCGAAGAACGATCCGCCGCCGCTGCCCTTGCGCGGCACCGCGGCTTCCGCCTTGGTCAGGATCCATACGGTGTGCAGCAGGCCCGTGGACGGCTCGATCGTGTAGTTCACCGTGAACGACTGGCCGATCACCGAGTGGGCCATCACCAGCGTGTTCTGCGGGCTGAAGATGCGCAGGCCGGGCGCCGTGCGCACGGTGTCGCCATTGAGCTTGGCTTCGGCCGTGCTGAGCACCACCAGGGTGCCGCGCTGCGCGGCCTCGGGGAAGTTGCGCAGGTTGCCCATGCCGGGCTGCACTTCCTGCGCCGCTGCCGGAGTGGGCAGCAGGGCGGAGGCCGTGGCCGCGCACAGGGCGAGCAGCAGCGCGGCCATCGCCTTCGTGCGGTGCGGGGTGGCCCGGGGCAGGGCGGCGGGTGGGGTGGTGGTGTTCTTGCAGCGGGTCATGGTGTTCATCCAGGGGCTGAAGGGCGGAATTCTACGGCCCGGCCCCGTGGGCGTTCCGTGGGCGGAATCGAACGGTGCAGGAAGTTGTTGTGCGCTCCGAAAAAAGCGCTATACTTGAGGGCTCAGGCGCTTTAGCTCAGTCGGTTAGAGCGATGGAATCATAATCCACAGGTCCGCGGTTCGAATCCGTGAAGCGCCACCAGAACCGAAAAGCCTTGCAGGTCCCAAGCCTGCAGGGCTTTTTTCATTCCCGCCCGGGTACTTCCGGTGCGTGCGTCCGCACCTTGAACGCGCAGCGTCTCGTGGGCCGAGCGGCTCACAGCCGGAGCACCCCGTCGTCGTAAGCTGCGTTGTATCCGGCCGCGTCGCGCAGCGTCTTCTCCGCCATCTCCGCCGCGGCGGCCTGCAGCTTCGCCTGCAACTTGCCGCGGCGCGCGTAGTCGATCAGTTCGTCCGCGATGGCCGAGCCCTGGCGGCCGGCGCTGCGCAGCTGGCCCCAGGCGACCAGCCGGCCCATGGTGGCGACGACGCCGCGGATGCCGGCGATGGTGCGGGTCGGGCGGTTGCGCCCGGGCAAAGGTTTCCATGAAATCCAGCACCGCGGCGCGCTGGGCGTCGGATGCGGGCAGGGCCTTGCCCCCGTCGGTGCGCAGCGTGCGCTTGCGGCCCTTCTTCACGGTGCGGCTGTCGAGGAAGGCCCGATCCAGTACGCCTTGCCGTCGCCGAGGGCCTGCACGTAGGCGGACAGGAAGGACGTGCAGAGCTCTTCCACCGCGAGGGGCTCGAGCCGCAGGCTGCGGGCACCCACCCGCAGGCTGGCCAGCAGCCGCACGAGGTCCCAGGTGCGCCCGTCCGGCAGCGTCGGGGAGTCAGCTCCATGCGTGGAAGGGCGGCTTCACTCCGTTCAGGTAGTAGTTGCCCACGATCGCGTACTTCCACCGCACCGGGTCGTGCAGCGTGTGGGTGCGCGCATTGCGCCAGTGGCGGTCCAGGTGGTATTGGCCCAGCGTGGAGCGCGTGCCGGCGAGTTCGAACAGTTGGTTGGCGGCCTGCAGGGCGATCTCGGTGGAGAGAACCTTGGCCTCGGCCACCGCGATCTGCGCGGCGGCCACGGTGTCCGCACCGGGCGCGGCCAGCGCGCGGTCGATGGCGCGGCCCGCGCGCTCCAGCAGCGCCTCGCTCGCATGCAGGCGGATCTGCAGGTCGCCCACCGCGTGGATGGTGTAGGGGTCCTCGGCGGCGGTGTCGCGCTGGCTGTCCACCCAGGGGCGGGTCCGGGTGCGCACGAAGTCCCGGGTGTCTTCGATCGCGTTGCGGGCGATGCCCACGTCCACCGCGGCCTGGATGATCTGGAAGATCGCGCCGTCCGCGGAGGGGCTGTCGTAGCCCTTCCAGGCGGGCACGAGGTGGGAGCGGGGCACGCGCACGCGGTCGATGAGCACGGTGCCGCTCAGCGTGGTGCGCTGGCCGAAGCTGCTCCAGTCGTCGATGACCGACAGGCCGGGCGCATCGCGCTCGGCGATGGCGTACCAGGCGCGGCCCTGCGGATCGTTGGCCACGATCGGCACGTAGTGCGCCAGCAGCGCGCCACTGGAATAGAACTTGCGCCCGCTCACCACGGCATGATCGCCGTCCTCCACGAAGCGGGTCTCGAAGTCCGCGGCGCGGCGCGAGCCCGATTCGGAGAAGGCGTTGCCGAAGCGCGCGCCCGCGAGGATCTCGCCGAACAGCAGGCGCTGCTGCGCCTCGTCCGAGACGGTGCGGATCGCGGCCACGATGCCCAGGTGGTTCTGGGTGATCTGTCCGATGGACGGGTCGGCCGCGGAGATGATCGCGATGACCTCCGCCAGCGTCGCGTACGACACCTCCGCGCCGCCGTGCGCGCGCGGCACGTTGATGGCCCAGAGGCCGCTCTGCGAATAGGCGTCGATCTCCTCCACCGGCCAGAGCCGGTCTCGGTCGCGCAGTGCGGCGCCTTCGCGGAAGCGCTCGGCCAGGCGGTGGGCGACGGCGATGGCCTCGGCGTCGTCGCGGATCACCTGGGCCGGGGCCGCGGGGCGCGGCAGCCCCGGCACGGGCTGGCCGGGCTGCAGGGCCGCCTGCAGGGCGTGCGGGCGGACGGGGTGTGCGGTGGCGGGGTTCTGGAGCACGGCGGACATGGTGGTTCCTCTTCTTCGATCGGCGTGGTGCGGGCGTGGCGTGGAGCGGCGTGCAGGGCGGGCCGGACGGGTCCGCTCAGGCCGTCTCCGTCTCCAGGGCAGGCTGCGGCCGCGGCTGCGCCGGGATGGCGTCCTGCGCCGGCACCGCGGCCGGGCGCGCCTCCAGCGCGCGCACCAGCGGCAGCACGTTGCGCCCGAAGTACTCCACCTCTTCGATGAAGTGCAGGAAGCCGGTCAGCACCAGGTCCACGCCGATCGCCTTGAGCGCGACGATGCGCTCGGCGATCTGCTGCGGCGTGCCGATCAGGTTGGTGCGGAAGCCGTCGTTGTATTGCACGAGGTCCTCGAAGGTGGACTTCGCCCAGTTGCCTTCCCCTTCCGGCGACGCACGGCCGGCCTGCTTCACGGCGTCGCCGAAGGCATGCACCGCTTCCACGTGCGCGTGGCGGAGGATGTCCTGCAGCACGGCCTGCGCTTCTTCCTCCGTATCGCGGGCGATCACGAAGGCGTTCACGCCGATGCGCACCGTGTGGCCGTTGGCGCGCGCCTTGGCCTGGATGTCGTCGATCTGCGCCTTGAGGCCCTCGGGCGTGTTGCCGTTCGTGAAGTACCAGTCGGACACGCTGGCCGCGTTGTCGCGCGCGGCGCGCGAGCTGCCGCCCTGGAAGATTTCCGGATGGGGCTTCTGCAGCGGCTTGGGGCTGAGCGTGTAGTCGTTGAAGCGGTAGAAGTCACCCTTGAAGGTGAAGTGGTCCTGTGTCCAGATGCCCTTGAGCGCCTGGATGAATTCCTTGGAGCGGCGGTAGCGCTCGTCGTGCTCCAGCCAGGGCTCTCCGATGGCCTGGAACTCGCCCTTGAACCAGCCGCTCACCACGTTGATGCCGATGCGGCCGCCCGAGATGTGGTCGATGGTGGCGATCTGCTTGGCCACCACGGCCGGGTTCCACGGGCCCGGCAGGATGGCGGCCAGCACCTTCAGCCGCGTGGTGGCGTGCAGCAGGGCCTGGCTGAACGACACGGACTCGTGCTGGTGCTCCGCGCCGTAGCCCGCCGTGAAGCGGATCTGGCTCAGGGCGTAGTCGAAGCCGGCTTGCTCCGCCGCCACCGCCAGCCGCTGGTTGTACTCCAGGCTCCAGTCGGTGCGCTGCTCGATGGTGCTCACGACCAGGCCGCCGCTGACGTTCGGCACCCAGTAGGCGAATTGGACGGGCTCGTTGCGGAATGTGCTCATGGTGAAGACTCCTTGGAAGGGGAGGGAGGACAGGGGCGTGCAAAGGGCGGTGTGGATGGGCGCGCGGACGGGCAGGCCCTCAGGCCACGGCGGCCAGCACCGGGCGGGCAGGCGCGGACGTTTCCCGGCCCGCGCGCAGCAGCGGCAGGGCGCGGGCCACGGCCAGATCGGCGCGGGCGAGCAGGGCCGGGTCGGTGATGCGGTAGTCGGTGAAATCCCTGTCGGTGCCGTACACGCCCAGGGGCAGCGTGCGGGCCTGGAAGAAGCTGAAGAGCGGACGCAGCTGGTGATCGATCACGACCGCATGGCGTTCGCTGCCGCCCGTGGCCGCCAGCAGCACCGGCACGTCCACCAGGGCTTCGTGGTGTACGAAGTCGAAGAAGTGCTTGAACAGGCCCGAGTACGTGGCCCGGTACACCGGGCTGCCCACCACGAGCACGTCGGCCTGCTCGACGGCGGCGATGTCGGCCTCCACCTCGGGCGGCAGCTGGTTGCGGTAGAGGGCGCCCGCCAGCCGCGGGCCGACCGTGCCGAGTTCGATGGTGCGCACGCGGACGGGCACGGCGTCGCCGATCTTTTCGACGAGGTGTTCAACGAGGGCGAGGGTGCGCGAGGGGCGCTGCAGGCTGCCGGAGACGGCGACGAGATTCAGTGTTCGGGCCATGGTGATCCATTCGTTGCGGGAGAGGGGAAGGCAAAAGGCGCCGCGGCGCGGTGTCCGCCAACTCTTCAGCAGCTTGTGTGCCACCCGGCTTTCCCTTTGGAATCAACGGGTTGCGCGATCTTCGGTCCTGCGCCGGCTGTCTGCCGCGCAGCATCCTGCTGCCGGGTTGCTGCCAGGGCAGCAATCCGCCGGAAAACGCGCATGCTTATGCGCGTGCGGCAGCCGCAAACCGTCTATCGATCGTTGGAATCCTCACTTGCCGCCGGAGGGGCGGCTTCCCGACAATGGCTTTCAGCGGCAGTGCAGCGCCTGTGCCGGCCGCGGTTCTTCCTTCGATTGCCATGCCACCCGTCCATTTCCTCCCTGCCTTTGCCGAACACGGCGATGCGCCGGCCCGGCCACGGGACGCGGCGCCCCTGCTCACGCTGCCCGGCGCGCGGGCCATGCCCACATCGATCCGCGCCACCGCGCAGGTGTTCGAAGATCCACGCTCGCTCGCGCTGCTCGAGCGCATCCGCCTCGTGGCGCCCAGCGATGCCAACGTGCTGATCCTGGGCGAAACGGGTACCGGCAAGGAACTGATCGCGCGCCATGTGCATGCGCTCAGCGCGCGGCGCGCGGAGCCGTTCGTGGCGGTGAACTGCGGCGCGCTGTCCGAAACGCTGGTGGAAAGCGAACTCTTCGGCCACGAGAAGGGCGCCTTCACGGGGGCCTTCACCGCCAAGGCCGGCTGGTTCGAGGCCGCCCATGGAGGCACGCTGTTCCTCGACGAGGTGGGAGACCTGCCGCCGTCGATCCAGGTCAAGCTGCTGCGGGTGCTGCAGGAGCGCGAAGTGGTGCGGCTGGGGGCCCGCAGGAGCGTGCCCGTGGACGTGCGCGTGGTGGCCGCCACCAACGTGCGCCTGCAGGACGCGGTGGCCGCGGGGCATTTCCGCGAGGACCTGTTCTACCGGCTGCACGTGGTGAGCCTCGCGCTGCCTACGCTGCGCGAACGGCCCGGCGACATCCTGCCGCTCGCGCGCCATTTCATCGACGAGTACCGGCACCGCCTCGGCCATGGCCCGGTGCGGCTCGACGCGGGCGCGGAGCGCAGGCTGCTCGCCCACGACTGGCCCGGCAACATCCGCGAGCTGGAGAACGTGATCCACCACGGACTGCTGATCTGCCGGCACGGCGTGCTGCTGGCCGACGACCTTCAGCTGTCCTCACTGGGGCTGCAGCGCCGCCCCGCAGGCGGCGCGCCGCCGGAGCCGGCACCGCTGCAGGCGCTGGAGACGGCGCTGTCGGGCCTGTTCCAGCAGCAGGGCGATCAGCTGTACGAACGCATCGAGGAAACGGTGGTGCGCGCCGCCTTCGAGTTCTGCCACCGCAACCAAGTGCAGGCGGCGCGCCTGCTGGGCATCAGCCGCAACATCCTGCGGGCGCGTCTCATCAAGCATGGTGACATCGCGGCGGCGAGATGACCTCCCCCGGGCGGCTGCGCGGCGTCCGCTGGCCTGGCCTGCTCCGCGCCCCTCGGACGCGGCAGGCCCTGCCGGCGCCGGGTGCCGTGCTCAGCGGTGCGTGAAGGCCGCCGGGCGCTTCTCCAGGAAGGCGGCCATGCCTTCCTTCTGGTCCTGCGTGGCGAACAGCGCGTGGAACAGGCGGCGCTCGTACATGAGGCCGTCGGAGAGCGAGCCCTCGAAGGCGCGGTTGACGGTTTCCTTGGCCGCCATGACGGCCACCTGCGAGAAGCCGGCGATCACCAGGGCCGCGCCCAGCGCTTCGTCCATGAGCTTGTCGTAGGGCACGACGCGGCTCACCAGGCCGGCGCGCTCGGCCTCCTGCGCATCCATCATGCGGGCGGTGAGCGCCATGTCCATGGCCTTGGACTTGCCCACCGCGCGCGGCAGGCGCTGCGTGCCGCCCGCGCCGGGAATCACGCCGAGCTTGATCTCGGGCTGGCCGAACTTCGCGTTGTCGGCGGCGATGATGAAGTCGCACATCATCGCCAGCTCGCAGCCGCCGCCCAGCGCGAAGCCGCTCACGGCCGCGATCACGGGCTTGCGGATGGAGCGGATGCGCTCCCAGTTGCGCGTGATGTAGTCGCCCTTGTAGGCATCGGCGAAACCGTACTTCGCCATGGCCCCGATGTCGGCGCCCGCGGCGAAGGCCTTCTCGCTGCCCGTGAGGATGATGCAGCCGATGCGCTCGTCCGCGTCGAAGGCGGCCAGCGCGTCGCCCAGCTCGTCCATGAGCTGGTCGTTGAGCGCGTTGAGCTGCTTGGGGCGGTTCAGCGTGATGACGCCGACCTTGTCCGCTTCGGTGCGGACCTCGATGACTTCATAGGCCACGGGGTATCTCCTGGGTTGTCGTTGTGGTGCGGACGACTATACCGAAGGGTCGTCCCCGGACGGCCCCGCACCCGTCACGCCGCGGACACCGGACCGGCCGTGGAGTCGGCCACGGGCGGGGCCTGCCCGTCCAGCCAGCGGCGCGCCAGCGCCGCATCGCCGAGCGACAGTGCGATGGTGTCCTGCGGCGCGGTGCCTTCGTGCTCCAGCGCCAGGGAGAGCCGCAGCACGCGGCGGTCGCGCGCCACCAGGGCCGTGACGCGCTTCTCGCGGCCCGCATAGAGCGCGACGTCGTCCAGCCGCTGCACGCGCCAGGTCTCGCCGTGCGTCTCGATCGCCAGCCATTCGTCGCCGGCCGCGAACCCGGCGGCTTCGGCCAGGCCGCCGCGCAGCACCACCTTCACCTGCAGGCCCTGCGTTTCGGACACCCGCATTCCCAGGCGCTGCGCGGGCTGCGCCGTGTCCGCACGCAGCGCCACGCCGTGCGCGGCCAGCAGTTCCGCGAGCGGCAGGTCGTCCGTGCCGTGCACCCAGGCCGCGATCTCCTGCGCGAACGGGCGCCCCGAGAGGGACTCGAGCACCGCGAGCAGGTCGTCCTCGGTCATCGGGCCCGCGTCGCAGCGCGCCCAGAGCGCGCGCATCACGTCGTCGAGCGTGGTGCGCCCTTCGCGGCGCAGCGCCAGGTCCAGGCACAGGCCGACCAGCGAGCCCTTGGTGTAGTAGCTCACCGTCGTGTTCGGCGTGTTCTCGTCCTGGCGGTAGTACTTCACCCAGGCATCGAAGCTCGCGTCGGCCACGCTCTGCACGAGGCGCCCGGGCGTCTGCAGCACCTGGTTCACGGTCTTGGTGAGCAGGCGCAGGTAGGCGGCATCGTCGATCAGGCCGGCGCGCCGCAGCAGCAGGTCGTCGTAGTAGCTGGTGAAACCCTCGAAGAACCAGAGCAGGCGCGTGTAGTTCTCCTGGGCGTAGTCGTAGCGCGCCAGCTCCGAGGGCCGCAGGCGCTTGACGTTCCAGGTATGGAAATGCTCGTGGCTGATGAGGCCGAGCAGGGTCGTGTAGCCCTCGGGCGCCTTGGCCTCGCCCTGGCGCGGCAGGTCGCGGCGGCCGCAGATCAGGGCCGTGGAGTTGCGGTGCTCCAGGCCGCCGTAGCCGTCGTCCACCACGTTCAGCAGGAACAGGTACTGCGTGTAGGGCGGCGAGCCCGCGCCGTGCCAGAAACGGATGCCTTCCTCGCAGATGCGGCGCGTGTCGGCCACCAGCCGCTCGCCGTCGAACGAGGGCGCCGCGCCGGCCACGACCAGCCGGTGGGGTATGCCGCAGGCTGTGAAGCGCGCGCTCCAGAACGGACCCATCTCCACCGGGCAGTCCACCAGTTCGTCGTACGAGGCCGCGCGGTAGGTGCCGAAGCCCGCGCGCGTGGTCTTCTCCGACGCGAGCCCGGTGGCCACGGACCAGTGCGCCACCTCCGGCGTCGCCACGATTTCCAGGTCGTGGCGCGCCTCCTCCTGGCCGTGTACGCGCAGGCACAGGCTGGTGCCGTTGAAGAAGCCGCGGGATGCGTCCAGCCAGGCCGTGCGCACGGAGTTGTCGTAGGCGCTGACTTCGTAGGTGAGCACCAGCGGCGAACCCTCGCGGCACTCGGCCTGCCACAGGCACTTGCTGCGCTGCGTGAGCGCCACCTCGTGGCCGCCCTGGCGGGCGCGCAGGTTCTGCAGGTTCTTGGAGAACTCGCGCACGAGGTAGCTGCCGGGAATCCACACGGGCAGCGACAGTTCCTGCTGCGCGGCGGGCCGCTCCACCGTCAGCGTGACGTGGTAGAGGCGCGCCTGCAACTGCGCGGGTTCCACCCGGTAGTGGACGGGCGAGGCATGGTGGCGAAGGGAGGGCATGCGGCGGCGGAGGGCAGGGAAGCGGGTACGGGCGGGCGATGGATCAGTTCGCGGCGGGGGCGGGCGTGCCGGTGGCGGGGCCCGCATCGGCGAGCCGCTTTTCCACCTCGCGCGCGTCGATGGCGCCCGGCACGCGCGAGCCGTCGGTGAAGATCAGCGTGGGCGTGCCGGTGATCTTGTGCTTCTTGCCGAAGGCCAGGTTGCGCTGCAGGGCCGCGGTGTCGCAGCTCGCGGCCGCCGGAGCCTTGTCGCGCACCATCTGGTCCTGCCAGGCGGCGGCCCGGTCCTTGGCGCACCAGATGTTGCGCGACTTCTCGGCCGAATCGGGGCTCAGGATCGGGTAGAGGAACAGGTACACCGTGACGTTGTCGACGTTCTGCAGGTCCTTCTCGAAGCGCTTGCAGTAGCCGCAGTTCGGGTCTTCGAACACCGCGAGCTTGCGCTGTCCGTTGCCGCGCACGATGGTGAAGGCATCCTGCAGGGGCAGCGAGGCGAAGTCCACCTGGGTGAGCTTGTTGATGCGGTCCTCGGTCAGGTTGCGGCGCGCCTTGGTGTCGATCAGCTCGCCCTGGATGAGGTAGTTGCCCTTGGCGTCGGTGTAGAAGACGTCGGTGCCCATGCGCACCTCGTAGAGGCCCGGCATGGGCGTGGCGCGCACCTCGTCGATGTTCTGCAGCTGCGGGATGCGGCTGCCCAGCGCCTTGCGGATCGCCGATTCCTGGGCGTGGGCACCGAAGCCGAAGGTCAGTGCGGCAGCGCCGGCGAGCAGGGCGGGAATCAGTTTCATGGTCTTCCTTCGTGATGCGTGAATGTCGTGTGGCCGCCGGCGCGGCAGGGCCGGCCCGGGAGTGCCGCGCGGACGTCAGCCCAGGCCCATGGCCTGGCGCGTGACCCAGTCCTTGACGAGGCCGCTGCGCTCGAAGCCGCGCATGCCCCAGTTGCGCAGCCAGGGCACGGGCCCCTCGTTGCGGGAGAAGAGTTGCTGCAGGCCGTCCATGGCCCAGCCCATCGGCAGCAGCGCGGCCTTGCGTTCGCGTTCGTAGTGCCGCAGCAGTTTCAGGTCCGCCACGCTGCGCCAATAGTCGCGCTCGCGCAGCACGCGGGCCAGGCCCTGCGCGTCCGCCAGCCCCAGGTTGAGGCCCTGGCCGGCCAGCGGGTGCACGGCGTGCGCGGCATCGCCCGCGAGCACCCAGCTGCGGGCGGGTGCCGCCTTCGGCTTGCCCTGGGCCGGGCCGCCGGCCGTGGCCGCCATCGGCCCGCACCAGCGGTCCGCCCGTGCCTGCTGCAGCGGCCATGCGGCGCGCGGAGCGTCCAGCGTGACGGCGCCCAGCGTGTCCTGGCTCGCGGCGTGGATGCGTTGTTCGAAATCGGTGGGTTCCATGGCCAGGAGGCGCTGCGCCTCGTCCTGCCTGACGGACCACACGACGGCCACGGAGTTCCCCTCGGGGCCCTCCAGCGGCAAAAAGGCCAGGATGCCGTCGGGCAGGAACCACTGGCGCGCCACCTGTCCGTGGGGCCGCTCGCAGCGCAGCCGCGTGGCCACCGCATGCTGGCCGTAGGGCACTTCGTCGTAGTGCACGCCGAATTCCTCGCGGGTGCGGCTGGCGCGGCCTTCGCAGACCACCGTCAGCGCGGCCTGCACGGGCGCATCGACCACCTCCACCTGCGGCTGGAAGCGCACCGCGTCGGCCAGGCGCGCCTCCAGCGCGGGCACGTCCACGATCCAGGCGAGCGCTTCGGTGGCGGGATGGCGCTGCGCGTCGAACGTGACCTCGCCGCCCATGTCGCCGTGCACGTCCATGCGCAGCACCGGCGTGGCGTGTTCGGCGTCCGGCCAGCTGCGCACGGATTCCAGCAGCCCGCGCGATGCGGTGTTGAGCGCGTAGGCCCGGACATCGGGGCCGCCCGCGGCCGGCGCCGGGCCGGGCACCAGGGCCACGCGCAGGCGCTCTCGCGCGAGAAGCAGGGACAGCGTGCGGCCCACCACGCCCGCGCCACGGATACAGACATCGAAGGATTGCGCCATGCGGCCATTGTAGGAGCCGCCCCGTGCTCCGCCGTGCCGAAGGCACAATCCCCGGCTTTCCCGTCCCCACCTTGCTTTTTCCGGAGCCCCGCGTGACCTTCCGCACCGACCGAGACCTGGCCGGCACCATCTCCCGCCTCTTCGTCCATCCCGTCAAGTCCTGCGCGGGCATCGCGGTGCGCGAGGCCCGGCTCACGCCCACCGGCCTGGAATGGGACCGCGCCTGGATGGTGGTCGATGCGCACGGCGAGTTCCTCACGCAGCGCACCCTGCCGCGCATGGCGCTGGTGCAACCGGAGCTCGGCAGTACGGAATTGATTCTCCGGGCGCCCGGCATGCCGGTGCTGCGCGTCACCATGCAGGCGAAGGGCCCGGCCGCGGCGGTGCGCGTGTGGGACGACGCCGTGCCCGCTCTGGACGCGGGCGACGGGGCCGCGCGGTGGTTCTCGGAGTTCCTGGGCTTGCCGTGCCGTCTGGTGCGCTTCGATCCGGCGCACCGCCGGCTCTCCAGCCTGCGCTGGACGGGCGGTGTCGAGGCGCCGAACCAGTTCGCCGACGCCTACCCCGTGCTGGTGGCCAGCGAAGCGTCGATCGAGATGCTCAACCACCGCCTGGACGGCATGGGCGCGCCGCCCGCCACGATCGAGCGGTTCCGCCCCAACGTCGTCATCGCCGGCGTCGAGGCGCACGACGAAGACCGGATCGGCGCCCTGTTCGTCGATGCCGACGGCGGGCAGGCCTGCCTGCAGCCCGTGAAGCCGTGCACGCGCTGCCCGATCCCCGACATCGACCCGGCCACGGCGGAAAGCACCACCGACGTGGGCGACGCGCTGCGCGCCTACCGGCAGGACCGCCGCATGGACGGCGCCATCACCTTCGGCACGAACGCCATCGTGCTGGAAGGCGCGGGCTGCGTGCTGCGCGTGGGCCAGCGCGTATCGGCCGACTGGCAGTTCGACTGACCGGCGGGCGGCCCGCCACGGCGGCCCGGTAAAATCGCCGGTTTTCCCCAGAACCCTGAAAGCCCTGCCATGAGCCTGAAATGCGGCATCGTGGGCCTGCCCAACGTCGGCAAGTCCACCCTCTTCAACGCCCTGACCAAGGCCGGCATCGCGGCCGAGAACTATCCCTTCTGCACCATCGAGCCCAACACCGGCGTGGTGGAAGTGCCCGATCCCCGCCTGCAGCAACTGGCCCAGATCATCACGCCCGAGCGCATCGTGCCGGCCATCGTCGAGTTCGTGGACATCGCCGGCCTGGTGGCGGGCGCCTCCAAGGGCGAAGGCCTGGGCAACCAGTTCCTGGCCCACATCCGCGAGACCGACGCCATCGTCAACGTGGTGCGCTGCTTCGAAGACCCGAACGTGATCCACGTGGCCGGGCGCGTGGACCCGATCGCCGACATCGAGGTCATCCAGACCGAGCTGTGCCTGGCCGACCTGGCCACGGTGGAGAAGGCCCTGAACCGCTACAGCAAGGCCGCCAAGTCGGGCAACGACAAGGAAGCCGCCAAGCTGGTCTCGCTGCTCACGCCCATCCAGGCCGCGCTCGACGAAGGCAAGCCCGCGCGCACGGTGGCCGTCAGCAAGGAAGACGCGCCCCTGCTCAAGCAGTTCTGCCTGATCACCGCCAAGCCGGCGATGTTCGTCGGCAACGTGGCCGAGGACGGCTTCGAGAACAACCCGCTGCTCGACCGCCTGAAGGAATACGCCGCTGCGCAGAACGCGCCCGTGGTGGCCATCTGCGCTAAGATCGAATCCGAGATGAGCGAGATGAGCGACGAGGACCGCGACCTGTTCCTGGCCGAGATGGGCCAGGACGAGCCCGGCCTGAACCGCCTGATCCGCGCCGGCTTCAAGCTGCTGGGCCTGCAGACCTACTTCACCGCCGGCGTGAAGGAAGTGCGCGCCTGGACCGTGCCCGTCGGCGCCACCGCGCCCCAGGCCGCCGGCGTGATCCACGGCGACTTCGAACGCGGCTTCATCCGCGCCCAGACCATCGCCTTCGACGACTTCATCGCCTTCAAGGGCGAGCAGGGCGCGAAGGACGCGGGCAAGATGCGGGCGGAAGGCAAGGAATACGTCGTCAAGGATGGGGACGTGATGAACTTCCTGTTCAACGTTTAGCGCACTTCACGGAGCAGCAATGCCACAGACCGTTTTCATTCAGCGTGTGGTTCTGAGGAACTACAAGAGCATTGGCAACTGCGATGTGCGCTTGCAGCCCCTGACGTACCTGGTTGGCCAGAACGGTGCAGGAAAGAGCAATTTCCTGGATGCACTGCATTTCGTTCGGGACGCGTTGGCGGGCTCCCTAGACAATGCCATCAACGAGCGTGGCGGGCTGAACGAGGTACGGCGCCGCTCTAGCGGACATCCCACGCATTTTGGCATCCGGCTCGAATTCGTTCTACCCGATGGCCGCGACGGGTGGTATGCCTTCAACATCGGTGCGATGGCCAGCGGCGGCTACGAAGTGCAGCATGAAGAGTGCGTCATCGGCGGGATCGGCAAGGGGCCGTTCTACCGCATCGATAAAGGACGCCTGCGCGATAGCAGCGAAACCACTTTCCCTGCCGTAACAGCGGATCGCCTTGCCCTGGTGGCCGCATCCGGCTTCACGGCATTCCGGCCGGTGTTCGATGCCCTGACCTGCATGGGTTTCTACAACCTCAACCCCAAGCTTATGCGGGAACTGCAGAAGCCCCAGGATGGCCGTCTGCTGAAGCCTGTGGGGGAGAACATTGCCAGTGTCATTGGGCACCTGGAGCGAATCGCTCCTCAACGTGTAGAAATGATTCGCGAATACCTGCAGTCCGTCGTGCCTATGGTACATGGTATGGAGCGCAAATCTGTCGGTCCTATGGAGACTTTAGAGTTCCGCCAAGATATGGCAGGATCTAAATATCCTTGGAAGTTTTTGGCGCAAAACATGTCCGACGGAACGCTGCGTGCATTGGGCGTTCTCACCGCGTTGTTGCAAAGCAATGTCGACTACTCGCCAACATTAATCGGAATTGAAGAGCCCGAGACGGCGTTGCATCCCGCTGCTAGTGCGGCGCTGCGTGAAGTCCTTACACATGCTGCGCAAACTACGCAGGTCCTGGTAACCAGTCACAGCCCCGACTTGCTCGACCATCGCGGGATCGACGCCAACACTATTCTTGCCGTGATATCTGAAGGTGGTGAAACAAAAATCGCACCATTGGATGAAGCGGCTCGAAGCATGTTGAAGGATCATCTCTTTTCGCCTGGCGAATTGCTTCGCATGAACCAATTGGCGCCGGACCGCACGGTCATCGACAGCCAGGAAACAGAGCAAATTGACCTCTTCGGTGAGACAAGGTCATGATTCCCATTGCCTCAATCGTGGAGGGTGACAGTGAGGTAGTTGCCTTACCCGTCCTTTTAAGACGGCTTGCTGGAGAACTGGTGCCTGCAGTTACTGTGCAGCCTCTTCCCCCCATTCGGGTCCGCCGGGATCGTTTCATCCAGCGCGAGGACGAGTTCCGTAAGCAGTTACTCCTGGCCGCAGCGAAAAGTGGCGAGCAGGGATG
The DNA here is from genome assembly GCF_031844105.1 of Acidovorax sp. PRC11. NCBI lineage: Bacteria > Pseudomonadati > Pseudomonadota > Betaproteobacteria > Burkholderiales > Comamonadaceae > Acidovorax > Acidovorax sp. PRC11. Next base: position 111,998 of record NZ_JAUZUQ010000005.1, read on the forward strand.
GATTCTGATTGTTCTCGATTCCGATGATGACTGCCCGGCGCATCTCGGTCCGCAGTTGCTGGCGCGAGCACAGAAACATGTACCTCACCGCAGGATCTCCGTCGTTCTGGCCAACCGCGAATTCGAAGCCTGGTTCATGGCCGCGGCGCATTCTCTGCAGGGTGCGCGGGGGTTTTCCGTGGCAGTCGATGAACCGATCGACGCGGAAGCTCCGCGCGATGCCAAAGGCTGGATGAGGAAGCATATGGCAGGTGGCGTCTATAGGGAAATACTGGACCAGCCAGCATTCGCTGCTCGTATCGACTTGCAACTGGCCCAGGAAAAAAGTCGCTCATTTCGCAAGCTGTGCAAGGAATGGCAGACCCACGTGCAAATGCGCCAGTGAGCAGTAAGGAGGATGCGGCCTCCGCAAACATTCGGCATTCCATCCGAGACCACCTGCGCCGAGCCGCGCGCGCCCTCCGTCCCGCACCCATGCACGTGGACGGCCGCGAGCGCCTGCGCATGGCCGCGGGCGCGCTGCTCGGCGTGCTGCTGGCCGGTTGGCTGAGCCGCTGGGTGGGCGGCCACTGGGGCATTTCGCCCTGGCTGGTCGCACCGATCGGCGCGAGCGCGGTGCTGGTGTTCGGGGTGCCGGCAAGCCCGCTGGCGCAGCCCTGGCCGGTGGTGGGCGGCAATACCCTGTCCACCCTGGTGGGCGTGGCCTGCGCGGCGCTGGTGCCCGATCCGGCCGTGGCGGGGGCGATGGCCGTGGCGCTGGCGATCGCGCTCATGGTGCCGCTGCGCTGCCTGCACCCGCCGGGCGGTGCGGCCGCGCTGTTCGTGGTGATGGCGCATGGCGCGAAGCCGCAATTCGCGCTGTTCCCGGTGCTCACCAATTCCCTGCTGCTGGTGGCCGCAGGCATGGCGTGGCATGCGGCCACGGGCAAGCGTTATCCGCATGCGCAGCAGGCGCGTGCGTCGGGTGGCGCGGCCCCTGGGGGCAGTGCAACGCGCGCCGCGGGCCGCTTCACGCCCGAGGATCTGGACGCCGCGCTGCTCCACTACAACCAGGTGCTGGACGTGAGCCGCGACGACCTGGAGGCGCTGCTGCACCATGCCGAGGCCGAGGCGTACCGCCGCAATTTCGGGCACCTGCGCTGCGGCGACATCATGTCGCGCGAGCCCGCCACGGTGGCGTTCGGCACCGAACTGCAGGAGGCCTGGGCACTAATGCGCCGCCGCCGTGTCAAGGCGCTGCCGGTGGTGGACCGCGCGCGCCGCATCGTGGGCATCGTCACCACGGCCGATTTCATGCGCCAGATCGATCTCGACGTGCACCAGGGCATCGGCGAGCAGTTGCGCGCCCTGGTGCGCCGCGTGGGCGCGGTGCATTCCACCAAGCCGGAGGTGGTGGGCCAGATCATGACGCGCCAGGTGCGCGTGGTGAGCGAGCAGCGCCCGGCGCTCGATCTCGTGCCGCTGTTTACCGAGGGCGGGCACCACCACATCCCGGTCATCGACGCGGAGCGGCGCCTGGTGGGCATCATCACGCAGTCGGATCTGGTGCGTGCCCTGCACCGGGCCGTCGGCTGAGACGGCGCGCGCCGGGCCCGGCGCCTGCGCGCGTGCCGCACCTGCGATAGCATCGCCGCCAGTCCGCGCAAGCCATTCCCGCTCCACCGGGCGGGCCGCGATAGCGCACCCCCGGCGCTGCAACGCGGCCGTGCGCGCGTCTCCATTCATACATCTATCCGCTCCCATGCAACCCGGCATCCTCTACGCCACGCTCGCCTATGTGGCGTGGGGCGTGTTCCCGCTCTACTTCCACCAGGTGGCCTCGGTGCCGGCGCTGGAGGTGGTCATGCACCGCACGCTCTGGTCGATGGTGCTGCTCGCCGCCGTATTGGTGGCGCGCCGGCAATTGGCCTGGGTGGCGGAACTGCGCCGCCAGCCGCGCGTGGTCGGGGCGTTCCTGCTCTCGGCGCTGCTGCTGTCGGTCAACTGGCTGCTCTACGTCTGGGCCGTGCACCACCAGCACGTGGTGGATGCGAGCCTGGGGTACTTCATCCTGCCGCTCGTGAACGTGGCCATGGGCTTCGTCTTCCTGCACGAGCGCCCCCGGCCGGGCCAGTGGGCCGCGCTGGCCGTGGCGGCCGCGGGGGTGCTCTGGCTCACGGTGCAGGCCGGGCGCCTGCCCTGGATCGCGCTGGTGCTGGCCGTCACGTTCGGCTTCTACGGCCTGCTGCGCAAGACGGCGGTGCTCGGCGCGATGGAAGGGCTGGCGCTGGAGACCGCGCTGCTCGCTCCGCTGGCCGTGGGCGGCCTCGCCTGGCTGGCCTTCACGGGGCAGGCCGCGTGGACGCAGGCGGATGCCGCCACGCTGGGCTGGCTGGTCGCGGCCGGGCCGATCACCGCCATCCCCCTGCTGCTGTTCGCCGCGGGCGCGCGGCGCATTCCGCTGGCGACCATGGGCGTGCTGCAGTACATCTCGCCCAGCCTGCAGTTCGGCCTTGGCGTCTGGCTGTTCGGCGAAGAGGTGCAGCCCGCGCGGCTCGCGGGTTTCATGCTGATCTGGGGAGCGCTGGTGCTCTACACCCTGGAAGGCACCTGGAAGCGCCGTCGCGCGGCGCGGTGAGTGGACACGGCCCAGCGAAGCGGTTCTGGCGAGGCGCCGCACCGCAGGCAGTACGGTAGTACGACAAGAGGCGGCAACGACGCAAGAAGGGTCGTGTTCGCCGCTCTCAGTGCGGCAGGGCGTTGGGCCAGAGGTACATCAGGCTCGCCGTCATCGCGAGGTAGCGCAGGAACTTGCCCACGGCCATGTAGCCCACGCAGGGCCAGAAGGGCAGCTTGAGCCAGCCCGCCACGGCGCACAGCGGATCGCCCACCACGGGCAGCCAGCTCAGCAGGCAGGCCTTCGCACCGAACCGGCGCAGCCAGCCGAGCGCGCGCACGTTGGTGTGCTCGCCGCGGGCCTTGTCCACGGCCTTGTGGGCGCCGAGCCCCATCCACCAGCTGACGGCACCGCCGAGGGTGTTGCCGGCGGTCGCCACCAGAATGGCGGGCCAGAAGAGTTCGGGATTGAGCTGGATGAGCCCGAACACCGCCGGCTCCGAGCCCAGGGGCAGCAGCGTGGCCGAGATGAACGACACCAGGAAGACCGTGCTGAGCCCGTACTGGGGCAGCGCCAGCAGGTCCATGAGGTGTTGCATCCAGATTTCCATAGCTGGGCGGGAGTGTAGGTGCGAGGGCGCCGCCTTCCTTGTAGCCCGGCACGCCGTCGCCCTGTGGCAGCACGTCGCACTCCTGCCGAGCGTTCCGTTAGGCGGATTCGATCGGGTCGCCTTCCGTGTGGTGAAATTGCCATACACCCCTGCCGCGCGTCCATGTAACATTCGGTAAGGCGATTGCGCCGGCCTTGGGCACATTCCAAATAACCAGCGGGTACGGGACAGTCCGGTACCGCGGAGAGGGTATCCGTCGTCATGGGTCTTGCCAAATTGTGGGGTTCGCTGCGCGAGCGCGGACCCGGGCGTTTTTCCAATACAGCGGCCTTTGGTCCGAGCGAGGCCTTCGCTCCCAGCGAAGCCTTCGCCACCAGCGAGGGGTTTTCGGAATTCGACGATTCCGTGCATTTCAAGGGCTCGGACCTGCAGGCGGCCCGCATCCTCGAGCGCCGGCTGGGCCGTCCCCGCAAGCGCCTGGTGCCGGTGCTGCTGGGCGCGCTCTATTTCCTGTGCATGCTGGCGTTCTATGCCATGGGCATCGTCACCGGGCCCCTGGTGCTGATGGTGGCCGCGCTGATCGCCTGCGGCACGGTGCTCGGCGTGGTCTACGTGCGGGTGCGGCAGCAGGAGGAGCGGCGCACGGGCGACCGGCAGTTGCGGCTGCCGGTCGTGATCGGCTCGGTCGTGATCCTGCTGCTGGTCTTCTACATAGAGCCGATCACCCAGATCGCGCTGGCACCCTTCATGTTCCTCTCGATGGCGTACGGGCTGCTCACGCTCTCGCGCCGCACGGCGCTGCTGCTGTGCGGCGGCATCCTGGGGGGCTATGCGCTGGTGGTGTCCGCGCACTACCTGGAGCGGGACGACACCGCGCTGCTGCGCCTGGAGGTACTGCACTTCATGGCGCTGGCGCTGGCCCTGCCCGCCTACGTCCTGCTGATGGGCCGCGTGCGCGTGCTGCACCGGCTGCTGCAGAAGACCAGCCACGAGATGCGCTCCATCGCCGAAAGCGCGCGCCTCGACGTGCTGGGCTGCCTGAACCGCCGTTCCATCCTGGCCGCCCTGGAGGAGCAGAAGCAGCTGGCCGACGAGAGCGGCATCCCGCTGTGCCTGGCGGTGGTGGACCTCGACCACTTCAAGCGCGTCAACGACGAGCTGGGCCACCTGGGCGGCGACGAGGTGCTGCGCACCTTCACGCAACTGGCCCAGCAGACGGTGCGCACCGACGATTTCTTCGGCCGCTACGGCGGCGAGGAATTCCTGCTGATCTTCCCCGCCACGCCGCTGCTGCCGTCGCTCAACAGCTGCGAACGCATCCGCGCGCTGGTGGAGGCGCACCCATGGCAGGAACCGCTGCGGGGACGCGTCACGGTATCGATCGGCGTCACGCAGTACGTGCTGGGCGAATCGGTGCTGGAGTTCTTCTCGCGCGCCGATACCGCGGTGTACCTGGCCAAGCAGGGTGGCCGCAACCAGGTGGTGGTGCAGGAACCGGTGGGTGCCTTCGCTCCGGCGGAGGATGGAGAGCCGCAGGCCCCGGCGCACGGCTACTTCTGAGGAAGGGGCCTGCCTGCCCGGCGCAATGCCCCACGAACGCGGGCCGCGATGCCCGCTTTTCGTTTGCTGAAAATTTGAGCAGGTACAATCCCGCCTCCGTTTTCCTCCGCCTGTTTTTTCAGCACTTCCGCGCGCCATGCAGATCGGCCACATTCCCCTGGCGAACCGCCTCTTCGTCGCGCCCATGGCGGGAGTGACGGACCGGCCGTTCCGCCAGCTCTGCAAGGCGCTCGGCGCGGGGTATGCCGTGAGCGAGATGGTCACCTCGCGCAAGGACCTGTGGAACAGCCTGAAGACCTCGCGCCGCGCCAACCACGACGGCGAGCCCGGACCGATCGCCGTGCAGATCGCCGGCACCGACGCGGCCATGATGGCCGAGGCCGCGCTCTACAACATCGACCGGGGTGCCGAGATCATCGACATCAACATGGGCTGCCCCGCCAAGAAGGTCTGCAACAAATGGGCGGGCTCCGCCCTCATGCAGAACGAGGCGCTGGCGGTGGAGATCGCGCAGGCCGTGGCCGAGGCCTGCGCGCCGCGCAACGTGCCGGTCACCCTCAAGATGCGCACCGGCTGGTGCCAGCAGCACAAGAACGCCGTGCAGCTCGCGCGCGCCTTCGAGGGCGTGGGCATCCGGATGCTGACGGTGCACGGCCGCACGCGCGAGCAGGGCTACAAGGGCCATGCCGAATACGACACCATCGCCGCCGTGAAGGCCGCCGTGCGCGTGCCGGTGGTCGCCAACGGGGACATCGATTCGCCGGAAAAGGCGCGCGACGTGCTCGCGCGCACGGGCGCCGACGCGGTGATGATCGGCCGCGCGGCGCAGGGCCGGCCATGGATCTTCCGCGAGATCGGCCACTTCCTCGCCACGGGCGAGCACCTGGCGCCGCCGCTGGTGGCCGAGGTGCGGCGCCTGCTGCTGGACCACCTGCAGGACCACTATGCGCTCTACGGCGAGCTGACGGGCGTGCGCAGCGCGCGCAAGCACATCGCCTGGTACGTCCGCGCGCTGCCCGGCGGCGAGGCGTTCCGGCAGCACATCAACACCGTGGACGGCTGCGACGAACAGTGGCGGGCCGTCGACCTTTTCTTCGAGGGGCTGGGCCAGCAGATGGACCGCCTCCCCGCCGCGCCGGCCCCGGGGGCCGGCACGGACACCGACGACGCACAAGAACAAGAAGGACTGCCCGCATGAGCAACAAGAACATCGAGGACTGCGTGCGCGAGAGCCTGCAGAGCTATTTCAGCGACCTGGGAGGCGAGACGCCCGACGGCATGTACGACATGCTCGTGCGCCTCGTCGAGAAGCCGCTCCTGGAGGTGGTCATGACCCACGCCGACAACAACCAGTCCCGCGCCGCCGAATGGCTGGGGCTGAACCGCAACACGCTGCGCAAGAAGCTCGTGGACCACAAGCTGCTCTGACCGCCGGCACCGCCGGCGCGCATGCCGGCGTGTGCCTCCCCGTCCCGGCCGCTGGCCGCCGCCCGGCCCGGCCGCACCCGATTCCACAACCTCCCCCCACCGCCATGAACGCACTCCTTTCCGTCTCCGACAAGACCGGCATCGTCGAATTCGCCCGGGCCCTGCATGCCCTGGGCATCCGCCTGCTGTCCACCGGCGGCACCGCCAAGCTGCTGGCCGACCAGGGCCTGCCCGTCACGGAGGTGGCCGAAGTGACGCAGTTCCCCGAGATGCTCGACGGCCGCGTGAAGACGCTGCACCCCAAGGTGCACGGCGGCCTGCTGGCCCGCCGCGAGCTGCCCGAGCACATGGCGGCACTGAAGGAGCACGGCATCGACACCATCGACCTGCTGGTGGTCAACCTCTACCCGTTCGAGGCCACCGTGGCCAAGGCCGGCTGCACGCTGGCCGACGCCATCGAGAACATCGACATCGGCGGCCCGGCCATGGTGCGCAGCGCCGCCAAGAACTGGAAGGATGTGGGCGTGGTCACCTCGGCGGACCAGTACGACGCCGTGCTGGGCGAGCTGAAGGCGGGCGGCAGGCTGTCCGACAGGCTGCGCTTCGCGCTGTCGGTGGCCGCGTTCAACCGCATCGCCCAGTACGACGGCGCGATCAGCGACTACCTCTCTTCCGTCACCTTCGAGGCCGAGAAGCTGTCCGAGGCCTACGTGCCCGAGCGCAACCCCTTCCCGGCCCAGAGCAACGGCCAGTTCGTCAAGCTGCAGGACCTGCGCTATGGCGAGAACAGCCACCAGCAGGCTGCGCTCTACCGCGACCTGCATCCCGCGCCGGGCTCGATCGTCACGGGCGAGCAGCTGCAGGGCAAGGAGCTGTCGTACAACAACATCGCCGACGCCGATGCCGCATGGGAGTGCGTGAAGAGTTTCGACGCCGCCGCCTGCGTGATCGTGAAGCACGCCAACCCCTGCGGCGTGGCCGTGGGCCTGGATGCCGCCGACGCCTACGGCAAGGCCTTCCAGACCGATCCCACCAGCGCGTTCGGCGGCATCATCGCCTTCAACCGCCCGGTGGACGCCGCCGCCGCGCAGCTGGTGGTGAAGCAGTTCGTCGAGGTGCTGATGGCCCCGTCCTTCACGCCCGAAGCGCTGGAGATCTTCAAGCCGAAGGCCAACGTGCGGCTGCTGAAGATCGCGCTGCCGGATTCCAAGGGCGCCCGCGCCTGGGACCGCGGCCGCAATGCCATGGACGCCAAGCGCATCGGCTCCGGCATGCTGCTCCAGACCGCGGACAACCATGAACTCTCGCTGATGGACCTGAAGGTGGTCACGAAGAAGCAGCCCACGCTCGAAGAGATGGAAGACCTGCTGTTCGCTTGGAAGGTCGCCAAGTACGTCAAGAGCAACGCCATCGTGTTCTGCAAGGGCGGCATGACGATGGGCGTCGGCGCGGGCCAGATGAGCCGCCTGGATTCCGCGCGCATCGCCAGCATCAAGGCCGAGCATGCCAAGCTCTCGCTGCAGGGGACGGTGGTGGCGAGCGACGCCTTCTTCCCGTTCCGCGACGGCCTGGACGTGGTGGTGGACGCGGGCGCGACCTGCGTGATCCAGCCCGGTGGTTCCATGCGCGACCAGGAGGTGATCGACGCCGCCGACGAGCGCGGCGTGGCCATGGTGTTCAGCGGCGTGCGCCACTTCAGGCATTGATCCGCGCCTGAGCGGAGGAACGCCGCCGCCCGCTTCCCGCGGGCGCGGCGCGGGCGGAGCGGCTCCGCCCGGGCCCCGGCGTCAGCCGGCGGCGAGCGTGCGGAACACCTCGTGCGCGATGGCGACGGTGTCCTCGATGTCCTGCGCGGTGTGGGCGCTGCTCACGAAGCCCGCTTCGTAGAGCGCGGGCGCGATGTAGACGCCGCGGTCCAGCAGGCCGTGGAAGAGCGCGTTGAACCGCGCGCCGTCCGTGGCCATCACGGTGGGGTAGTTCTGCGGCAGTTCGGGCAGCAGGAAGAAACCGAACATGCCGCCTTCGCTGTCCGCGCTGAACGGGATGCCGGAGGCCGCCGCCGCCTGCGCCAGGCCCTGCGTGAGCGCCTGCGTGTGCGCCGCCAGCGATTCGTAGAAGCCCGGGCGGGCGATCTCGCGCAGCGTGGCGAGGCCGCAGGCCGTGGCCACCGGGTTGCCCGAGAGCGTGCCCGCCTGGTAGACCGGGCCCAGCGGCGCGAGCTGTTCCATCACCGCGCGCGGGCCGCCGAAGGCGGCGAGCGGCATGCCGCCGCCGATCACCTTGCCCAGCACCGTGATGTCCGGCTTGAAGCCGGGAATGTCGCGGGCATAGACGCTCTGCGCACTGCCGAGCGCCACGCGGAAGCCCGTCATGACCTCGTCCAGCACCAGCAGCGCGCCGTGCTGCGTGCACAGCTCGCGGCAGCGGCGCATGAAGGGCACGCTGGCGCGCACGAAGTTCATGTTGCCGGCGATCGGCTCGATCATCAGGCCCGCGATCTCGCTGCCGTGCAGCGCGAAGGCCTCCTCGAGCTGGGCGATGTCGTTGTATTCGAGCACCATCGTGTGCTGCACCACCTCGGCCGGCACGCCGGCGCTGGTGGCATGGCCGAAGGTGGCCAGGCCCGAGCCGGCCTTCACCAGCAGCGCGTCGGCATGGCCGTGGTAGCAGCCGTTGAACTTGATGATCCTGCTGCGGCCCGTGGCGCCCCGCGCGAGGCGGATGGCGCTCATGCCGGCCTCGGTGCCGGAGCTCACCAGCCGGATCATCTCCATGGAGGGCACGTGCCGGAGGATCTCCTCGGCCAGCTCGACCTCGCGCTCGGTCGGCGCGCCGAAGCTGAAGCCGTCGAGCGCGGCCTTCTGCACGGCCTCGAGCACGGCGGGATGGCCGTGGCCCAGGATCATGGGGCCCCAGGAGCCGATGTAGTCGATGAACCGCTGGTTGTTGGCGTCCCAGAAATAGGCGCCCTGCGCGCGCTGCACGAAGCGGGGCGTGCCGCCCACCGCGCGGAAGGCGCGCACGGGCGAATTCACGCCACCGGGGATGAGCGCCTTGGCGCGCTCGAACAGGGGAAGATTGAGGTCAGTGCTGGGTGTCATGGGGAGGCATCACGAAGCCGTCGGTGGAGGTGGGATCGGCCGCCGGGCCGTCGTCGGGGTCTTCGCCGTCGTCATCGTCATCGTCGTCGGGCTGGGCCCAGAACATCCGGTCGGGCAGGAAGTGGCCCATGCCGGGGCGGAAGCCGGCGTCCAGGCAGCGGTCGAGGTAGGTGAGCGCCTCGGTGGAGGCTTCGGCCAGGTCGTTGCCGCTCGCCACGAGCGCGGTGAGTGCGGCCGACAGCGTGTCGCCCGCGCCGGTGAAGGTGGCGTCGAACAGCTCGAACCGGGTCGTGCCCAGCACCGTCTGCGCCGAGGTGAGCACGTTCTCGACGTGCTGCTCGGCCGCCGGCACGCCGGTGACCAGCAGGTAGGGCACGCCCAGCTCCGACGCGGCCATGGCCAGGTCGCGCGCCGAGGGTTTGCGGTCGCTGCTCCAGTCCGGCAGCAGCCAGCGCGACAGCGTGCTGTAGTTGCCCACCAGCACGGAGGTCAGGGGCATCAGCAGTTCCTGGAAGGCATCGAGGTACTGGTCGATGAGGTCGTCGCGCCACCACGACAGGTTGGGCATGTACGCGATCACCGGCACGTCGTCGTAGTCGGACGCGATGGAGGCGATGGCGCTCAGGTTCTCGGGGCTGCCCGCGAAGCCGACCTTGATCGCCTGCACGGTGAGGTCTTCCAGCACGGTGCGGGCCTGTTCGGCCACGGCCTCGTCGTCGAACGCGTAGTGGTCGAACACCTGGGCCGTGTCGCGGACGTAGGCCCCGGTGACCACGGCCACCGCATGGCCGCCCACGGAGGCGATGGTGGCGATGTCGCCCGTGAGGCCGCCGGCGCCGCTCGGGTCGCTGGCGTTGAAGACCATCACGCACACGGGCGCGCTGTCTTCGGCGGCGTCGGCGGGGGTGTCGGGAGGGGAAGGCGGGAGGGAGGAAGGTGAGTCTGTGGTCATTGCGCCGCACCAGCGTAACGGGTGGCGCGGAAGCTGCGTCCCGCGTTCATGTCTAGATACAATCGTTGCATTCTATGTGAAGGCCCCTTAAGCTGTGACAGACCCTAAAACCTGGATGTGCCTGATTTGCGGCTGGATATATGACGAAGCCGCAGGTTCCCCCGAGCACGGAATAGCGCCCGAGACCCGCTGGGAAGATGTGCCCATGAATTGGGCCTGCCCGGAATGCGGAGCCCGCAAGGAGGACTTCGAAATGGTCCAGATCTGAATCTTCCTGCGCAGCGTCGTTTTTTACCATCATCAACGGTGACGAAATTGACCCAGACCCCAGGTGCCACCTTCAAGGTTCTCGTCGTCGACGATAGCAACACCATCCGGCGCAGCGCCGAGATATTCCTCAAGCAGGGCGGCCACGAAGTCATGCTGGCGGACGACGGTTTCGATGCCCTGGCGAAGGTCAACGATTATCAGCCGCAGCTGATTTTCTGCGACATCCTGATGCCGAAACTCGACGGTTACCAGACCTGCGCCATCATCAAGCGCAATGCGCGTTTCGCGGATACGCCGGTCGTCATGCTTTCGTCGAAGGACGGGGTATTCGACAAGGCCCGGGGGCGCATGGTGGGCTGCCAGGAATATCTCACCAAACCATTTACCAAAGACCAGCTGCTGAAAGCTGTACAGCAGTTCGGTAATGCCCAACAAGGAGCCATGTAATGCCCATCCAGAAAGTTCTGGTCGTCGACGACTCGAAGACCGAGTTGATGTTCCTGACCGACTTGCTGCAGAAGAAAGGCATGCAGGTGCGCACCGCGGAAAACGCCGACGAGGCCTTCCGCCGGCTCGCGGAAGAAAAGCCGGACCTGATCCTGATGGACGTGGTCATGCCCGGCCAGAACGGTTTCCAGCTCACGCGCGCCATCAGCCGCGATCCGCAGTACGCCGACGTGCCGATCATCATGTGCACGAGCAAGAACCAGGAGACCGACCGGGTGTGGGGCATGCGCCAGGGAGCGCGCGGCTACATCACCAAGCCGGTGGACCCCGCCGAGCTGCAGGCCAAGATCGACGCGCTGAACTGACCGCCGTCCGTCCATGGCCAATCGTGAAGCGCTCCGAGAGCTCCAGACCCGGCTGGCCGCCCGCTTGCAGGCTGCGCGGTTCGAGGGCTCGTCCGTGTCCTCCTGGCTGGCGGTGGAATCCGCGGGCCGCCGCTTCCTGCTGCCGCTCGGCCAGTCCGGGGAGATCTTCTCGTGGACCGGCGTCCAGCCCGTGCCCTACACGCAGGACTGGTTCCTCGGGGTCGCCAACCTGCGCGGCTCCCTGATCGGCGTCGTGGATCTGGCGGGCCTGCTGGGGCAGCCGGTGGCGCGCACCGAGCAGGCGCTCGGCGAGGCCAGCCTGCTCGCCTTCAACGCCGCCCTCGAAGTGAACGCGGCCCTGCTGGTCGACCGCCTGGCGGGGCTGCGGGGCACCGATGCCTTCGTCGATTCCGCGCCTCCGGGCGCCGACGCGCCGCCGTACTTCGGCACCACCTACCTCGACGCGGACGGTACCCCCTGGCAGGAACTCAACCTGCAGGCCCTCTCCCGGCACCCCGCGTTCCTCAGCATCAGCGCTTGAGCTTTTCCCCTCTCTGAAGGCCGAACCATCATGTCCGTCGTGAACCCGTTTGCAAAACTATTCCATCGGAAGCCCGCGGAAGGCGACGCCGGGCAGGACTCGCTCTCGGCCGCCTCCTACCAGTCGGACGGCATGCAGAGCGTGCAGGGCGATCCGTCGGCGAACCTGCCCGAGGGCGACATCGCGGAGCAGGATCTCGTCACGCTGCCCCTGCTGGGCCGGGCGACCGCGGCCGAGCACCAGCGGCGCCTGCTGACCCTGCTGGCCGTGGGCGTGGTGGTGCTGGCGCTGATCGCCGGCTGGGTGCTGAAGCAGGCGGACCGCTCCGCGCAGCAGCTCGCCGCCACCGGCCAGGCGCTGATGCAGTCGCAGCGGCTCGCGAAGTCGGTGTCGCAGGCGCTGGTGGGCAGTCCGCAGGCCTTCCCCGACGTGGCGGACAGCTCCGGCGTGCTGGCGCGCAACGTGCGCGCGCTGGTGTCCGGCGACGACGAGCTGCGCGTGCAGGCGCTGGGCGAAGGCTACAAGCCGGAACTCGACGCGATCGTGCCCCTGATGGAGCGCGCCGAGCGCAATGCGTCCGTGGTCATGGGCCAGCAGAAGATCCTGACGCAGGTGGGCGACGCGCTGCGCACCATCAACCGCCAGTCGTCCGACCTGCTCGAGATCGCCGAGACCATCTCGTCGCTGAAGCTGCAGCAGAACGCCCCCTCGTCCGACATCTCCGCCGCCGGCCAGCTCGTGATGCTGACGCAGCGCATCGGCAAGTCCGCCAACGAGTTCCAGACCACCGAGGGCGTGAGCCCCGAGGCCGTGTTCCTGCTGGGCAAGGACCTGAACACCTTCCGCGAGATCGCCCAGGGCATGCTCGACGGCAGCACCGACCTGCGCCTGGCCGCCACGCGCGATCCGCAGACCCGCGAGCAGCTCGAGAGCCTCATCAAGGTCTACGACCAGACCCGCACGCAGGCCGGCGCCATCCTCGGCAACCTGCAGGGCCTGGTGTCCGCGCGCGAGGCGCAGTCCGCCATCATCGCCGACAGCGAACCGCTGCGCCGCCAGCTGGAAGGCCTGCAGACCAAGCTGTCCGATCAGACGGGCCTGGGTGCCGGGCAACTGGCCGCCCTGGTGGCCGCCGGCCTGTTCGTGCTGCTGTGCGGCGTGGGCATTTCCCGCGTGCAGCTGATGGACAGCCGCACCCGCCAGGTCGCCGCCGAAATGCAGCAGCGCGATGCCCGCCGCCAGGAGCAGGAGGCCAAGCGCGTCAACGACGCCAACCAGGCCGCCATTCTGCGGCTCATGAACGAACTGCAGTCGGTCGCCGAGGGCGACCTGACCCAGGAAGCCACCGTGACGGAAGACATCACGGGCGCGATCGCCGACTCGGTGAACTACACGGTGGAAGAACTCCGCCAGCTGGTGGGCAGCGTGCAGAACACGGCCACCCGCGTGGCGCAGACGACGGCGCAGGTGGACAGCACCTCCACCGAACTGCTGGCCGCGTCCACCGAGCAGCTGCGCGAGATCCGCGAGACGGGCCGCTCGGTGCTCGACATGGCCACCCGAATCAACGAGGTGTCCGCCCAGGCGCAGGAATCGGCCTCGGTGGCCCGCCAGTCGCTGCAGGCGGCCGACTCCGGCCTGCAGGCCGTGCAGAACGCCATCGGCGGCATGAACTCGATCCGCGACCAGATCCAGGACACGTCCAAGCGGATCAAGCGCCTGGGCGAATCGTCCCAGGAGATCGGTGAAATCACCGAGCTGATCTCCGACATTACCGAGCAGACGAACGTGCTGGCCCTGAACGCCGCCATCCAGGCCGCGTCGGCCGGTGAAGCGGGCCGGGGCTTCTCCGTCGTGGCGGAAGAAGTGCAGCGCCTCGCCGAACGCTCCGCCGACGCCACGCGCCAGATCTCGGCGCTCGTGAAGGCGATTCAGACCGACACGCAGGATGCGGTGGCCGCCATGGAGCGCTCCACGCAGGGCGTGGTCGAAGGGGCGCGGCTGTCCGACTCCGCCGGCACGGCCCTGTCCGAAATCGACCGCGTGTCGCGGCGCCTCGCCGAGCTGATCGAGCAGATCTCCTCGTCCGCGTCGCGCGAGGCCGAACTCGCCAACGGCGTGGCCGACAACATCCAGCACATCTTCGCGGTGACCGAGCAGACTGGCGAAGGCACGCGCACGACGGCCCAGCAGGTGCGGGAGCTGTCGCACATGGCCGAGGAGCTCCGCCAGTCCGTGGCGCGTTTCAAGATCGCCTGACGGGCCGGCGAGCAGCCAGCTAGCATCAACGAAACGGCTCGCGGAGCCGGGGACGAATTCATGTCACCTTTTGACGCCGCAAATGCCTCGGGCGCGGACTGGAGCCAGGGAGAACAGGACCTCGGGCCCCTGGCCTGGGTGCTGGACGAATTGCGCAAGTCGCTCGACGGGGCCGTCAAGGCCATGCGCCGCTTCGTGCGCGACGCCGAGATGGCGCGCGAATCCGACATCGCGGCACTCGATGCCGGGGCGCTGCGCATCGCGCGCCAGCAGCTGCACCAGGCCAGCGGCGCCCTCGAAATGGTGGGCATGGGCCCCCCGGCGCTCGTGCTGCGCTCCATGGAAGAGGCCGTCCAGAAGTTCGTGCAGCGCCCCGAGCTCTGCAGCGACGAGGCCGCCGCCGTCATCGAGCGCGCCAGCTTCGCGCTGGTGGAATACCTGGAGAGCGTGCTGGCGGGCAAGCCGGTGTCGCCGGTGGCGCTGTTCCCCCAGTACCGCGATGCCCAGGCCCTGACGGGCGCCGAGCGCGTGCATCCCGCGGACCTCTGGCCCGTGGAGCGCCGCTTCCGCGAGCCGGATGTCGTCGTCGATGCCGCCCCGCTGGCCTACGGCCCGGAGGCGCGCAGCCGCATGGACAACGCCGTGCTGCGCATCGTCAAGACCGGCGATGCGGCCGCCGCGCGGGACCTGCACAACATCTCCCTGGGCCTCGCCGCGGCGCAGGCCGACCGGCAGGCGCGGTCCTTCTGGAAGATCTGCGCGGGCTTCTTCGAGGCGCTGGCGCTGGGGCATCTCACGCCGGACGTCTACGTGAAGCGCGCGGCCTCGCGCGTGCTCATGCAGTACGCCATGCTGGCCCGGGGCGAGACCACCATCGCCGACCGGCTCGTGCAGGACCTGCTGTTCTTCTGCTCGCAGGCTGCGCGCCCCGCGGGGGCGGCGGCAGCGACAGCGACAGCGGCGGAACCGGACGACCGTTCCGCACTGCGGGCGGTGCGCCAGGCCTTCGGCCTCGAGCGCTTCCGGCCGGTGGACTATTCCACGCCGCGCTTCGGCCTCTACGACCCGGCACTGCTGGCCCAGGCACGCAAGCGCATCGCCGCGGCGACCGAGACCTGGTCCGCCCTGGCGGGCGGCGACCGCAACAAGCTGAAACCCGCCGCCGACCAGTTCAGCCTCGTCTGCGACTCGCTGGCCCGGCTCCAGCCCGGCAGCGAACCGCTGGCCCAGGCCCTGGCGCGGGCCGCGGAGGGCACGGCGCGCTCCGGCGAACCGCCGCAGCCCGCGCTCGCGATGGAGGTCGCCACCGCGGTGCTGTACCTGCAGGCGTCGTTCGAAGAACTCGAATCCGCGCAGGACCACATGGCCGACCGCGCCGCGCGGCTGGCCGAACGGCTGGACAGCGTGGCCGCGGGCGGCGAGCCCGAGCCGCTCGAATCCTGGATGGAGGAGCTCTACCGCCGCGTGAGCGACCACCAGACCATGGGCAGCGTGATGGACGAGCTGCGGGCCACGCTGGGCGAGGCCGAGAAGTCCATGGACCAGTATTTCCGCAACCCGGCGGACCTGGCCGCGCTCGGCAACGTGCCCGGGCGGCTGGCGCAGATGCGGGGCGTGCTTTCCGTGCTGGGGCTGGACCAGGCCTCGCTCGCCGTGCTGCGCATGCGGGAGACCGTCGAACGCCTGCTGCTGGGCGAAGTGCCCGAACAGGAGCGCCCGGCGGTGTTCGAGAAGCTCGGCGGCAACCTGGGCGCGCTGGGCTTCCTGATCGACATGCTGCGCTACCAGCGCACCATGGCGCGCAAGCTGTTCGTCTACGACGCGGACCGCGACGAGCTGCGCATCCTGATGGGCCGCACCCGCACCCGGGCCGGTGACCTGCCGGAAGAGGCGGACATCCACCGGGAGGCGCGCGGCGCGCGTCCGCTGCCCCCGCAGTTGGGCGGAGAGCGCACGCAGCAGCCGCCCGAAGACCGGCACCTGCCCCCGCTCACGGAAGTCGCCGCCCCGGCGGACCTCCCCCTGCCGGCGCCCGCCGCCGAGGTGGGGGAGCCTGCCGGAGCGCCGCAGGCCGGCGCGGAGGTGCCGGTCGAGGCCGAGGCCGCGGCTACCTCTGCCGGCGGTGGCACCGCGCCGCTGGCGCCCGTCGCCGCGCCAGCCTCCGCTCCCGCGTTCGCCGCCACGGACGACGCCGACGATGAAGGCGAACTGCTCGACATCTTCCTGGAAGAGGCCCGCGAGGTCGTCGCCAACGGCCTGGAAGCCGTGGAGGGCCTGCGCGCCGAACCGGGCGACCTGAGCGGCCAGACGACCCTGCGCCGCGCCTTCCACACGCTCAAGGGCAGCTCCCGCATGGTGGGCCTGGGGGCGTTCGGCGAAGCCGCCTGGTCCATGGAGCAGGTGTTCAACGCTTGGCTGGCCGAGCAGAAGCCGATCCAGCCCCCGATGCTGCAGCTCGCGGACGACGCGCTGCGCGCCTTCGGCCGTTGGGCGGACGACATCTCGGCAGGCCATGCGGACGCCTGGACGCCCCAGGGCTTCGCGGAATCCGCCCAGGCCATGCGCGAGCGCGGCGAGTACCTGCCCCTGGCGGATGCCGTGGGTGTCGCGGAGGATGCGGCGCCGATGCTCGCGGAGGACCTGCCGGGCCTGCCGGACTTGGAAGCGATGGATCCTGCGGCGCGTGCCGGTGGCGAAGCCGAAGCCGAAGCCGAGCCGGCGGCTGCAGTCGACGAGCTGCCGCCGCTGCCCGATGCCGCGGCCGGGGCGGAAGCCGCGTGGCGCGCCGGTGACGAAGCGCCGGCCGCACAGGCGCCTGCCGCCGACACCGTGCCGGAGTTCGATCTGGACCTGGATCTGCCGGGCGCCGAGCCCGGCGCCGACACGTCTCCGGCGCCCGCCGCGGACGCCACCGCCGATTTCTCGGACACCTGGCCTTCGCGCAACGGTGCCGAGGCAGGCCGCAGTGCCGAAGCGCCTGCTGCCGTGCCCGCGGCGGAGATGGCCGAGGACATCGATTTCTCCGCCTTCTCCGAAGCGTTCGCCGACGACGGTGCACCGCGCGATGCGCAGGCGCCTGAGAACACCCCGGTTTCCGGAGACCTCGCGCAGGAGACGGGCGCCGCGGACGCCGGCCTGCCTGCGCTGCAGCAGGCCCTGGAACAGCAGGCCCAGGCCTGGCCCGATCTGTCCCTGGACGGCATCGACGGCGTCGACGGCACGACTCCCGCCGACGCCCGCGATGCGGATGCGGATGCGGACGTGCCCGACGTGCCTGCGGAGACCGCGGAGGCTGCCGCGCTACCGCAGGACGCGGACACGCTGCAAGCTCCGGATACCGCGGACACCCCGCCTGCCGCCGATGCCGTGGATGCCGCCGATGCCGCCGATGCCGTGGATGCCGTGGATGCCCCCCTGGGCGGCATTCCAGCGCTTCCCGAAGTACCGGGGATGGTCGACCTCGGCATGTCCCCCGGCGTGCAGCCCGACGCCGAGGCACCGCCCGCTGAGGCCCCGGTGCCCGTCGGCGGGCTGGCGGAGGACACCGATGCCGAGGCAAAGGCCGGGGCAGATTCCCAGGCCGAAACAGAAGCAATGGACGACCGTGCGGAGGCGGCCGACGCCTTGCTCCCGGACGCGCTGGAAGCACTGGACGGCCAGGGCGAACGGGACACGGCGGCCGAGGCTGCCGCCAGCCCGCCGGCGCTGCAGGAATCCGACCCGCCCCATCTGCCGCTGATCGCCGAATCGCCGGAAGAGGCGGTGAAGGTCATCGAGACGCTCCGCATCGGCATCCCGCTCTACAACGTCTACCTCAACGAGGCGGACGAGTGGTCCCGCCGGCTGGTCACCTGCCTGCAGGAATGGTCCCTGGAGCTGCACGAGCCGCTGCCGGACACGGCGGTGGCCCTGGCCCATTCGCTGGCGGGCAGTTCCGCGACGGTGGGATTCCAGGCGCTCTCGGACATGGCGCGCGCGCTGGAGCATGCGCTGCAGCACGTGCAACTGCAGGCGCAGGGCACGCCCGAGCAGGCGCGGGTCTTCATGGCGGCCGCGGACGACATGCGCCGCCTGCTGCACCAGTTCGCGGCCGGCTTCCTGAAGGAGCCCCATCCCCAGATCCTGGCCCAGTTGCGCGAGATCCTCGCCACCGAGGTGGCGCCCGACGCGCCCTACGCCGCCGATGCCGCCGACGCTGCCGCTGAAGAGGCCGGCGACCTGCCGCTGCCGGCGGCCGGCGCCACGGAGCCGGACACGGCCGGTGTGGTGGCGGGTATTCCGGCCGGGATGGAGGCACAGCCCGTGCCCGCCACCGCGCCGGAGGAGCCCGAGCCCGCTGCGGGCAGCCGCGGCCACGTCGCTCCGGCGCTGTCGGTGCCCGTGGCGCCGCAGGGGGCTGCCGCGGATGCCGGCCGCCCGCCGGCCGAGCCCGCGGTCACCGACATCGATGACGATATCGACGCGGTCGACGTGATCGATCCCGACCTGTTCCCGATCTTCGAGGAAGAGGCCATCGAGCTGCTGCCTTCGCTGGGTGCCGCGCTGCGCCAGTGGGCGGCCCGGCCGGAAAACCTGGGGGCCCGCAACGAGGCCCTGCGCGCGCTGCACACCCTGAAGGGCAGCTCGCGGCTCGCGGGTGCGATGCGCCTGGGCGAAATGGCGCACCGGCTGGAATCGGCGGTGGAGCAGGTGGACACGGAGGCGCCGAGCGCCGAGGCGATCGAGCCGCTGCTGGTGGCGTTCGACGGCCTGCAGTCCAACTTCGACGCCCTGCGCACCATCGGCGCGCAGGGGCTGGCCGAGCCCATGGCGGTGTCCCCCGCTGCGGACGCCGCGCCCGAGCCGTCGGCAGCCGCTCCGTCTGCGCCAGCCTCCGACTCCGACCCGGCACCCGCCCAGGCTCCCGCGCCGCGCCCGGCGGTCCGCCTGCCCGGGGCCTCGCAGCTCACGGCCGCTCGGCCGGTGTCGAGCCAGTCGGTGCGCGTGCGCGCCCAGCTGCTCGACCGCCTGGTCAACCAGGCCGGCGAGGTGATGATCGCCCGCTCGCGCCTGGACGCCCGCATGGTGCAGATGAAGGATTCGCTGGCGGACCTCACGGGCAACCTGGAACGCCTGCGCCAGCAGCTGCGCGACATCGAAGTGCAGGCCGAGACGCAGATGCAGTCGCGGCTGGCGCTGTCGAAGGATTCGTCGGCCGATTTCGATCCGCTCGAGTTCGATCGCTTCACGCGCGTGCAGGAGCTGACCCGGATGATGGCCGAGTCGGTGAACGACGTCGCCACCGTACAGCGCAACCTGCAGCGCGCCATGGAAGGCGCGGAAGACGACCTGATCGCCCAGGGGCGGCAGGCGCGCGAGCTGCAGCGCGATCTGCTGCGCACGCGCATGGTGGAGTTCGAGGGCATCTCCGAGCGGCTCTACGCCGTGGTGCGGCAGGCGTCGAAGGAGACGGGCAAGCAGATCAAGCTCGACATCACGGGCGGCTCCATCGAGATGGACCGCGGCGTGCTGGACCGCATGACGCCCGCCTTCGAGCACCTGCTGCGCAACTGCGTGGCGCACGGCATCGAGGCGCCCGAAGTGCGCACGGCGGCGGGCAAGCCGGCCACCGGCTCCATCACCGTGGCGCTGCGGCAGGACGGCAACGACGTGTCCGTGGAGTTCCGCGACGACGGCGCGGGGCTCGATCTGGAGCGCATCCGCGCCAAGGCGGTCAGCCAGGGGCTGATCGCGCCCGAGGCCCCGGTGGGCCCCGCGGAGGCCGCGCAGCTGGTGTTCACGCCGGGCTTCTCCACGGCCACGGAAGTGACGGGGCTGTCCGGCCGCGGCATCGGCATGGACGTGGTGCGCTCGGAGGTGAACGCCCTGGGCGGCCGCATCGAGACCACGACGGAGACCGGCCAGGGCACCTCGTTCCGCATGGTGCTGCCGCTCACGACGGCCGTGACGCAGGTGGTGATGCTGCGCGCGGGCGGGCTCACGCTGGGCGTGCCGGCCAACCTCGTGGAGATCGTGCGCCGCACGACCGCCAGCGAGCTGGACGAGGCCTACCGCCAGGGCGCGTTCGAGGACGGCGTGGAGGCATTGCCCTTCTTCTGGGCGGGCGCGCTGCTGCAGTCGTCGCCGCGCAGCCAGGAGACGTCGGGCCGCACGCGTCC
Organism: Acidovorax sp. PRC11; assembly: GCF_031844105.1. Lineage (NCBI taxonomy): Bacteria > Pseudomonadati > Pseudomonadota > Betaproteobacteria > Burkholderiales > Comamonadaceae > Acidovorax > Acidovorax sp. PRC11. The sequence goes on from NZ_JAUZUQ010000005.1 coordinate 132,285, forward strand.
CGTGGTGATCCTGCGCAGCGCCTCGCAGCGCATCGCGCTGCACGTGGACGAAGTGCTGGGCAACCAGGAAGTGGTGGTGAAGAACCTCGGGCCGCAGCTCTCGCGGCTGCCGGGACTGGCGGGCATGTCGGTGCTGGCGTCGGGCGCCGTGGTGCTGATCTACAACCCGGTGGCGCTGTCGACCGTGTATGGCGAGCAGGTGCGGGCCCGGATGGCCGCGCCGTCCGCCGCCGATGCGGATGCCGCGTTGCAGGCCGAGGGCGGTGCGGCGGCGTCCGGCGCCGGTGCCGGTGGTGGCGGTGCGCTCGGGCAGGCCGCCCAGGTGCCGCTGGTGCTGGTGGTGGACGATTCGATCACCGTGCGCCGCGTCACGCAGCGCCTGCTCAAACGCGAGGGCTACCGCGTGGCGCTGGCCGCCGACGGCCTGCAGGCCCTGGAGCGGCTGCAGGAGGAGCGCCCGGCCGTGGTGCTTTCGGACATCGAGATGCCGCGCATGGACGGTTTCGACCTGGCCCGCAACATCCGCGCGGACCGTGGGCTGCACGATCTGCCGATCATCATGATCACCTCGCGGATCGCGCAGAAGCACCGCGAGCATGCGGCCGAGCTCGGCGTCAACCACTACCTGGGCAAGCCGTACTCGGACGAGGAGCTGCTGAGCCTGGTGCATCACTATGCGCAGGCGGCGGCCAGCGCCGTGCAGGGCGAGGCGGCTGCAGCGGCCGAGGTGGTCCCGGGCTGACAGGCCCGGACCGCACGGCGGCAGCGCAAGGCCACGGCCCGGTGTGGGGCCGTGGGCCTTTTTTCCCTGGCCGGGCCGGTCAGTCCGCGCCGGCCTCTGCCGCGGTGGCTGCCGCCGCTCCAGCACCCGCCTTCACGACGGCATAGCGCGCCAAAGTGCGCTGCCGGGCCTCGTCGTGGTCCACGATGAGACGGGGATAGGTGTCGCCCAGCCGCACGCCGGCCGCCTCCAGCTCGAGCGGGCTCGCTTCCCAGGGCGCATGCACGAGCGCATCCGGCAGCGCGGCCAGCTGGGGCAGGTAGGCGCGGATGAATTTTCCCTTGGGGTCGAATTTGCGGCTCTGGCTCAGGGGGTTGAAGATGCGGAAGTAGGGCTGCGCGTCGCAGCCGCTGGAACTCGCCCATTGCCAGCCGCCGTTGTTGGCGGAGAAGTCGAAGTCGTTGAGTTTTTCCGCGAAGTAGCGTTCGCCCAGGCGCCAGTCCACGCCGAGGTCCTTCACGAGGAAGCTGGCCGTCACCATGCGCAGCCGGTTGTGCATGTAGCCCGTGCGGTTGATCTGGGCCATGGCGGCGTCGATCAGCGGGTAGCCGGTGCGCCCTTCGCACCAGGCCGCGAACCGCTCCTCGGCCTCGGGGCCGCCTTCCCAGGCGATGGCGTCGTAGGCGGGCCGGAAGCTCGCGCCGCCGGCCAGCTGGGGATGGTGCGACAGGACCTGGAAATAGAAATCGCGCCAGATCAGCTCGCTCAGCCACGTGGCGGCGCCTTCGCTGCCCTTTTGCGCGCGGGCGTGGGCCTCGCGCGCCGCGCGCCGCGGCGACAGCGTGCCGAAGCGCATGTGCACGCTGAGGTAGCTCGGCCCCTTGACGGCGGGGAAGTCGCGCGCCTTGCCGTAGTCGTCGATGCGCCCGAGGAAATCCTCGAACAGGGCGTTCGCGCCGTCCATGCCGGGCGGCAGGGGCAGGGCGTGCAGGCCCGCGGACTCGAAGCCGATGTCCGCCAGGGTGGGCACGCCGCCGCGCGCCCATTCCGGCCGGGCCGCGAGCCGCCGCGCGTGGCGCTCCACGGGATAGGCGCTCAGGTAGAACGCATCCACCTTGCGCAGCCAGGCGTTCTTGTAGGGTGTGAACACGGTGTAGGGCGAGCCCTGCTGCGTGAGGATTTCCGCGCGCTCGAAGATCGTCTGGTCCTTGGAGGTGTGGAACTGCACGCCGCCCGCGCCCAGCACGTGGCGCACCCGGCCGTCGCGCTCCAGCGCGGCGGGCTCGTCGTCGTGGTTGGCGAACACGGCCTGCACGCCCAGGCGCAGCGCCAGCTCGGGCACCTCCCGCGCCGCGGCGCCGTGGCACACGATCAGGCCCCCGTGCCGGTGGCCCGAAAGCGTGCGCAGCGAGGCATCGAGCGCCACCAGCGACTCGCGGATGAATTCCACGCGCCGGTCCGCGCGCGGCAGCGGATCGAGGATGTCGGTGTCGAACACGAAAACGCAATGGACCTCGCCGCATCGGCGCAGCGCATGGTAGAGCGCCGCATGGTCGTCGCTGCGCAGGTCGCGCCGGAACCAGACCAGGCCTGAAGAAAAAGTGGGTTCCATGATCGTCGTTAAAATTGCGGAATGCCTGCCGATTCTGCGCCCATGAACCTGACGCACCACTTCCTGATCGCCATGCCGGGGCTGGAAGACGAGTCGTTTGCCCGCAGCGTCGTGTATCTCTGCGAACACAGCGAGCGCGGGGCGCTCGGGCTCATCATCAACAAGCCGTCCGACCTGAGCCTCAAGGGCCTGTTCGACAAGGTGGACCTGTCGCTGCGCCGCGACGACCTCTCGAAGGAGCCCGTCTTCCGCGGCGGGCCGGTGCAGACCGAGCGCGGCTTCGTGCTGCACGAGCCCATGAGCCCGCCGCCCTCTCTCGAGAAACCGAAGGCGAAGGACGACGGGGAGGCGGAGGGCGACGAGGATTCCGAGACCGAATCCGCCTACGCGTCCACCATGTCGATCCCCGGCGGCCTGGAGATGACCACCAGCAAGGACGTGCTGGAAGCCCTCTCCACCGGCGCCGGCCCGCGGCGCGTGCTCGTCACCCTCGGCTATGCCTCCTGGGGCGAGGGCCAGCTCGAATCCGAACTCGCCGAGAACAGCTGGCTCACCGTGGGCGCCGATCTGTCGGTGATCTTCGACACCCCCGTCGGCCAGCGCTACGACAAGGCCCTGGGCCTGCTCGGCCTGCAGACCTGGATGCTTTCGCCCGAGGCGGGGCACGCATGAGCGGCACCGTGCCGGAGCCGTCGTCCGCCGCTGCCGATCCCGCCATTTCTGCCGTTCCCGCCGTTCCCGCGCACCTGCAGTCGTTCCTCGCCTTCGATTTCGGCGCCAAGCGCACCGGGGTCGCCGTGGGCACGCGGATGCTGCGCACCGCCACCCCGCAGGCCACGATCCGCGCCGAAGGGGCGGACGCGCGCTTCGCCGGCGTGGCCGAGCGGGTACGCGAGTGGCAGCCCGATGCGCTCGTCGTCGGCGTGCCCTACCACCCCGACGGCGCGCCGCACGAGAACACCGCGCGCGCGCAGAAGTTCGCGCGCCAGCTGCGCGGGCGCTTCGGCCTGCCGGTCTTCGAGGTGGACGAGCGCTACAGCACCACCGAAGCCCATGCGGCCGGCGCGAAGGATGCCGACGCCGCATCGGCCTGCATCATCCTGGAACAGTTCCTGAGGCAACTCCCATGAGTCCCACGTCTTCCACCGCCCCGGCCGGGGCCCTCACCCTCGACGCCGAGGCGCTCTACCGCGAGCTGCTGTCCGGCGTGCGCGCGCTGCGCACCCCGCAGACGCAGCTCGCCGGCATCGCGTCCGGCGGCGCCTGGCTGGCCGAGCGCCTGCAGCAGGACCTGGCGCTGCCCGGCGAGGCCGGCGTGCTCTCTTCCGCGCTGCACCGCGACGATTTCTCCCAGCGTGGCCTCGCCGCCAGTGCGCAGACGCGCCTGGGCTTCGACGTGGACGGCGCGGACATCCTGCTGCTGGACGACGTGCTCTACACCGGCCGCACCATCCGCGCCGTGATCAACGAGCTGTTCGACTACGGCCGCCCGGCACGCGTGCGCCTGGCCGTGCTGGTGGACCGCGGCGGCCGCGAGCTGCCCGTGCAGGCCGACTTCGCCGCGGCGCGGGTGGCGCTGCCGGCGGCCCAGTCCCTGGCGCTCGCCCGCGCGGACGGCGGCGCCTTCCATTTCCACGTCCAGGAGGCCTGACGCCGTGCTCTCCAAGCGCAACCCCCAGCTCAACCGCCACGGCGAGTTGATCCACCTGCTGTCGATCGAGGGCCTGCCCCGCAGCATCGTCACGCACATCCTGGACACTGCGGCCAACTTCGTCTCGGTGAACGACCGGGAGGTGAAGAAGGTGCCGCTTTTGCGCGGCAAGAGCGTGTTCAACCTGTTCTTCGAGAACAGCACGCGCACCCGCACCACCTTCGAGATCGCGGCCAAGCGCCTGTCGGCCGACGTGATCAACCTGGACATCGCGCGCTCCTCGGCCAGCAAGGGCGAGTCGCTGCTCGACACCATCGCCAACCTCTCGGCCATGGCTGCCGACCTGTTCGTGGTGCGGCACAGCGAATCGGGCGCGCCCTACCTGATCGCGCAGCACGTGGCGCCGCACGTGCACGTGATCAACGCGGGCGACGGACGGCATGCGCACCCCACGCAGGGGCTGCTCGACATGTACACCATCCGCCACTACAAGAAGGACTTCTCCAACCTCACGGTGGCCATCGTGGGCGACGTGCTGCATTCGCGCGTGGCGCGCTCGGACATCCACGGCCTCACCACCCTCGGCTGTCCCGAGGTGCGCGTGGTGGGCCCGCGCACGCTGGTGCCCGGCGACCTCTCGCAGATGGGCGTGCGCGTGTGCCACACGCTGGAAGAAGGCATCAAGGACGCCGACGTGGTGATCATGCTGCGCCTGCAGAACGAGCGCATGAGCGGCGCGCTGCTGCCCTCCAGCCAGGAATACTTCAAGAGCTTCGGCCTCACGCCCGAGAAGCTGCAGCTGGCCAAGCCCGACGCCATCGTGATGCACCCCGGCCCGATCAACCGCGGCGTGGAGATCGACTCCGCCGTGGTGGACGGCAAGCAGAGCGTGATCCTGCCGCAGGTGACCTTCGGCATCGCGGTGCGCATGGCCGTGATGTCCATCGTCGCGGGGAATGAGGCTTGACCATGAAGATACTGATCCAGAACGGCCGGGTGCTCGATCCGGCCAGCGGGCTCGACAAGCAGGGCGACGTGGCGGTGGCTGCGGGGCGCGTGATCGCCCTCGGCCGCACGCCGCCGGACTTCCAGCCCGCGCGCACCATCGACGCCACGGGCTGCATCGTGCTGCCGGGGCTGGTGGACCTCGCCGCGCGCCTGCGCGAGCCGGGCCACGAGCACGAAGGCATGCTCGAATCCGAGATGTCCGCGGCCGTGGCCGGCGGCGTGACCAGCCTCGTGTGCCCGCCCGACACCGATCCGGTGCTCGACGAGCCGGGCCTCGTCGAGATGCTCAAGTTCCGCGCCGAGAAGCTGCACCAGGCGCGCCTTTTCCCGCTGGGCGCGCTCACGCGCGGGCTGGCCGGCGAGGTGCTGACCGAGATGGCGGAGCTCACCGAATCGGGCTGCGTCGGCTTCGGCCAGGCCGAGGTGCCGCTCGCCAGCACGCAGGTGCTGCAGCGCGCCCTGCAGTACGCGGCCACCTTCGGCTACACGGTCTGGCTGCGGCCGCAGGAGCTGCACCTGGGCAAGGGCGTAGCCGCCAGCGGGCCGCTCGCCACGCGCCTGGGCCTCTCGGGCATTCCCGTCGCGGCCGAGACCATCGCGCTGCACACCATCTTCGAACTGCTCAAGACCACCGGCGCCCGCGTGCACCTGTGCCGCCTCTCCAGCGCGGCGGGCGTGCAGCTCGTGCGCCAGGCCAAGGCCGAGGGCCTCAAGGTGAGCTGCGACGTGAGCATCAACTCGCTGCTGCTCACCGATACCGACATCGGCTACTTCGACAGCCGTGCGCGCCTCTCGCCGCCGCTGCGCCAGCAGCGCGACCGCGACGCCCTGCTGGCTGCGCTGGCCGACGGCACCATCGACGCGCTGGTCTCCGACCACAACCCGGTGGACGAGGACGCCAAGACGCTGCCCTTCGCCGAGGCGGAGCCGGGCGCGACGGGGCTGGAACTGCTCGCCGGCATCGCGCTCAAGTGGTCGCGCGACCACGGCGTGCCGGTGGACCGGGCCTTCGCCACGGTGACCTCCGAGCCCGCACGCGTGCTGGGCTTCGCGCTCGGCACGTTCGCGGCCAGCGCCGGCCGGCTCGTGGAAGGCGGCGTGGCCGATCTGTGCGTGTTCGATCCTGCCGACGCCTGGACCATCGCTCCCGGCGCGCTGCGCAGCCAGGGCACGCACACGCCGTTCTCCGGCTACGAGCTGCCGGGCCGCGTGCGCTGCACGCTCGTGGGCGGCATCGTCGCGTTCGAGCGCGGTTGATGCGTTCGCTGCGCGCGGTGGCGCGCCTGCTGCGGCTGCTGGTGCACATCCTGGCAGGGCTGGCCACGGTGCTGCTGCGCTTCCCGCGCATGGCGCCGGAGGTTCAGCATGCACGCGTGCAGGTCTGGTCGCGCGAACTGCTGGCGCATGCCGGCATCGCGCTGGAGATCCGCGGTACCCCACTGGCCGCCGGCCCCGCGCTGCTCGTGGCCAACCACCTCTCCTGGCTCGATATCTCCGTGATGCACGCGGCGCGGCACTGTCGCTTCATCTCCAAGTCGGACGTGGAGCGCTGGCCCGTCATCGGCCGCCTCGCCACGGCCGTGGGCACGCTCTACATCGAGCGCAGCACGCGCCGCGACGCCATGCGCATCGTGCGCCTCATGCAGGAGGCCCTGGCGCGCCGCGAGGTGCTGGGCGTGTTCCCGGAGGGCACGACGGCCGACGGCACCGAACTGCTGCCCTTCCACGCCAACCTGCTGCAGGCCGCCGTGCTGGCCGATGCGCCCGTGCAGCCGGTGGGCCTGCGCTTCGTCGACCGCGCCACCGGCCGGCCCAGCGCCGACGCGCTCTACGTGGGCGACGACACGCTGCTGGCGTCGCTCTGGCGCGTGCTGCGGGCCGAACCCATGGTGGCCGTGGTGCATTACGGCCAACCCGAGCGGGCAGCGGGCCGCGACCGGCGCGTGTGGGCGGAGGATCTGCGCCGGGCGGTCGACGCGCTGCGCAAGGCCTGACCCGCGCTGGACGCGGCAACACCGCCAGAAGGGCCGTGTGAGCCGCTCTTATTCCCGCGGGAACGCCACGACGTGGTCCACCTGCGGCCGGATCCCGATCCAGTCGCCGACCGCATGGTCGTGGTGGCTGGGCACGTGGGCCATCACCGTGAGGCCGCCTTCCAGCTGCAGGGTGTAGAGGAACTCCGATCCCCGGAACGACTTGCGCACCACGCGTGCGCGCACGGGCGCGTCGTCGTCGTGCAGCACGTCGTCCGCGCGCAGCAGCACGTCGCAGGCGCCGCCGGGATAGCCAGAGGGCAGGGGGCATTCGGCCAGGTCCGAGAGATCGCCCAGCGGCGTGCGCGCCACCACGGTGTCGCCGCGCTGCTCCAGCGTCGCGGGGGCGAACACGCCGTGGCCGATGAAGTCGGCGACGAAGCGGGTGGCGGGCCGGTGGTAGAGCGCATAGGCGTCGTCCCACTGGTGCAGCGTGCCGCTTTCCATCACGCCGATGCGGTCGCCGATCGCGAAGGCCTCCAGCTGGTCGTGGGTGACGAAGAGCGCCGTGGCGCCCGCCGCCTTGAGGATGCCGCGCACCTCGTGCGCGAGCCGTTCGCGCAGGTCCACGTCCAGGTTGGAGAACGGTTCGTCCAGCAGCATGAGGCGCGGCCGCGGCGCCAGCGCGCGGGCCAGCGCCACCCGCTGCTGCTGCCCGCCGGAGAGCTCGTGCGGATAGCGCGCCGCGCTGCCTTCGAGACCGACGAGGCGCAGCACCTCGTCCACGCGGGCCGCCTGCTCCGCCTTCGGCAGGCGGTGGATGCCGAAGGCCACGTTGCGGCCCACGGTCAGGTGCGGGAAGAGGGCGTAGTCCTGGAACACCATGCCGATGCGCCGCTGCTCGGGCGGCACGCTGCGGCCGGCGCCGCCGACCCGCTCGCCTTCCAGCCGGATCTCGCCGGCCGCCACGGGCTCCAGGCCGGCGACGGTCCGCAGCAGCGTGGTCTTGCCGCAGCCCGACGGGCCGATCAGCACGCCGATCTCGCCCGCCGCGAGGCCGAGGGTGGCGCCACGCACGGCGGGCTGCGCGCGGCCGGGGTAGCGCACGTCCAGTTGGATGACTTCGAGGAACATGCGGGGATTCTAGAAGGGGCAATGCGTAGAATTCGCATTTGCATCCGTTGCGCCGCGGTCCCGCGCATGCAGGGCAGGGGCGCCCGCGCCGGCTCTGCCCCTCCCGCCTCCCTTTTCTTTCTTCGCACCGTCTTGCGTCTCCTCTCCGCCCTGCGCGCCGTTCCGCTGCTGCTGCTCGCCTTTGTGCTCACCCTGCCGGTGCTGGCCGTGTTCGCCTCCTGGCTGCCATGGGGGCATGGCGGCGAGGAGTCGCTCGCCATCCTGCGCGAGATGGCCGCCACGGTGTTGCCGGACTATCTCGCCACCACCGTCTGGCTCGCGATCGCGGTGGGGGCGGGTGCGGCGCTGGTGGGCACCGCCACCGCGGCGGCGGTGACGCTGTTCGACTTCCGCGGCCGGCGCACGCTGGAATGGCTGCTGCTCCTGCCGCTGGCCATGCCGGCCTACGTGACCGCGTATGCCTACACCGATTTCCTGCAATTCAGCGGGCCGCTGCAGGTCTGGCTGCGCGCCACCTACGGTCTGGAGGGCCGGCTGCTGCCCGAGGTGCGCAGCCTGGGCGGCGCGGTGTGGGTGTTCGTCTTCTCGCTCTACCCGTATGTCTACCTGCTCGCGCGCACGGCGCTCGGCGAGCGTGCCGCCCACCTCATGGAGGCCGCGCGCCTGCTCGGTGCGCCGCTCGCTCGCCGCGTGCGCACCGTGGCCCTGCCGCTGGCGCGTCCCGCCGTGGCGGCGGGCGTGGCCCTGGCCTTGATGGAGACGCTGGCGGACTTCGGGGTGGCGAGCTACTTCGGCATCCAGACCTTCACCACCGGCATCTACAAGGCCTGGCTGTCGATGGACAACCGCCTTGCGGCCGCGCAGCTCGCCACGCTGCTGCTGGTGCTGGTGGTGGTGCTGCTGCAGCTGGAGCAGCGCGCGCAGCGGCGCATGCGCTTCGCCCCCAGCGGCGTGGGCCGCGCGGGCTCCGCCGAGGCCCAGCCCCAGCGGCTGGCCGGGTGGCGCTGCGGGGCCGCCTGGGTGGTGTGCGGGCTGCCGGTGGTGATGGGCTTCCTCGCGCCGGTGGCCTTCATGCTGCGGCCGCTGGCCGCGGACTGGTCCGTGCTGCCCTGGGACCGTTTCGTGGAATGGGCCGGCCACAGCGTGCGGCTGGGCGCCATCACCGCGGTGCTGGCCGTGGGCGTGGCGCTTGCCCTCGCCTTCGCCGTGCGGCGCCGTGCGGGGCGCCTGACGCGCGGCGTGGTGCAGCTGGCCAGCGTGGGCTATGCCGTGCCGGGCGCGGTGATCGTCGTCGGCCTGCTGCTGCCCGTGGGCTGGCTGCAGGCCGCGGTGCCGGAGTGGCGCGTGCCGGCGCTGATCACCGCCACGGCGGTGGGCATCGTCTGGGCCTACCTCGTGCGCTTCTGCGCGGTGGCGCTGCAATCGGTGCAGAGCGGCTATGCGCGCATCCCCGCCAGCCTGGATGATTCCGCGCGCATGCTCGGCACGGGCGGCCTGGGGCTGCTGGCCCGCGTGCACTGGCCGCTGCTGCGCCGCTCCACCGCGGCGGCGGCGCTATTGGTGTTCGTGGACGTGATGAAGGAGCTGCCCGCCACCATGGTGCTGCGGCCGTTCAACAGCGACACCCTGGCCGTCGTCGCCTACCAGCTCGCGCGCGACGAGCGGCTGGGCGAGGCGGCCTTGCCGTCGCTCGCGCTCGTGGCCGTGGGGCTGGTGCCCGTCATCCTGCTGAGCCGCACGCTGCGCGCCTCGGGTTCGCGCTGAGCCGCTTCCGGATCGGGAAAGGCCCGCCTCCACGAGGCGCCCGGCCCTCGGCCCGTCCGTATCAATCGCGCGTGACGCGCAGCACTTCCTCGGGGCTCGTGATCCCTGCCCGCACCAGCCGCTCGCCGTCCTCGCGCATGAGCGTCATGCCGCCGGCGATCGCGGTCGCCCGCAATTCCGCCTCGGCGGCCTGGCCGTGGATCTGCGCACGCAGCGTGTCGTCCACCACCAGGAGCTCGAACACGCCCGTGCGGCCGCGGTAGCCGCTGGGCTCGGTCGGGTCGAGCTTGCGCACCAGCCGCTGCGCCAGCACGCCCAGCAGCGAGCTGGAAAGCAGGAACGGTTCCACGCCCATGTCGGTCAGGCGCGTGACGGCGCTGGCCGCGTCGTTGGTGTGCAGCGTGGCGAGCACCAGGTGGCCCGTGAGCGAGGCCTGGATGGCGATCTGCGCGGTCTCGAAATCGCGGATTTCGCCGATCATGATCACGTCCGGGTCCTGGCGCAGGATCGCGCGCAGCGCCTTGGCGAAGGTGAGATCGATCTTGCTGTTGACCTGGGTCTGGCCCACGCCCGGCAGCTCGTATTCGATCGGGTCCTCCACCGTCATGATGTTGCTGCCGGCGGCGTCGAGCCGGCCCAGCGCCGCATACAGCGTGGTCGTCTTGCCAGAGCCCGTGGGCCCGGTCACGAGCACGATGCCGTGCGGCTGGTGGATCAGTCCGTCGAAGCGGCGCAGCGTGTCGCCCTGCATGCCCACGGCCTCCAGGCTCAGCTTGCTCTCGCTCTTGTCCAGCAGGCGCAGCACCGCGCGCTCGCCGTGGGCGCTCGGCAGGGTGGAGACGCGCACGTCGATCGCGCGCGTGCCCAGGCGCAGGCTGATGCGCCCGTCCTGCGGCAGGCGCTTCTCGGAGATGTCCAGGTCCGCCATGATCTTCAGGCGCGAGATCAGCGCCGCATGCAGCGCGCGGTTGGGCTGCACCACCTCGCGCAGCGTGCCGTCCACCCGGAAGCGCACGCTCGAATGGCGCTCGTAGGGCTCGATGTGGATGTCGCTCGCGCCGTCGCGCGCGGCCTGCGTGAGCAGCGCGTTCAGCATGCGGATGATGGGTGCATCGCCCGCGGATTCGAGCAGGTCCTCCACGGCCGGCAGCTCCTGCATCATGCGCGAGAGGTCGGCGTCGGACTCGACCTCGCTCACCACCGTCGCCGCGCTCGACTCGCCCTGCGAATAGGCGGCGCTGATGCGCTGCGCCATGGCGTGCGCGTCCAGCGGCATGAGTTCGCGCACGGCATGCTTGCGCATCACCTCGGAGAGCGCGCCCGCGTCCGGCGCGGGGCCGTGCCAGAGCACGCAGGTGTGGCCGTCGTCCTCCAGCAGCAGCTGCGAGGTGCGCGCGAAGGCATAGGGGAGCGGATGGCGCATGGCGTGGTGGCGGGGGCTGTGGATGAAAGGCCCGTCACTGCGGGTTGTAGGCCCCGGCATCGGCCGGCGCCGGGGCGCGGGTGGGCGCGGGCGGCAGCGGCGGCGGCGCGAGCGGCACCAGCGGCGCCGGCGGGGCGGTGCGCACGGCCGGCGTCGCGGGTACCACGCCCTGCGGCGTGGCGGCGGTGGCAGGTGCCGGCGCGGGCGAGGGCGCGAGCGGCGGCAGGATCGGTGCTTCCGACACCGCGCGCATCACCGTGCTGGGCTCCGGCTGGATGTTCTGCTGCAGCGCGCGGATCGCCTCGTAGCGGTCCACCATGAGCGCATCGCTGGTGGCGGCGTCGCGGATCACCACCGGCCGCAGGAAGACCATCAGGTTGGTCTTGCGGCGCGAGCGGTTCTCGTTGCGGAAGAGGCCGCCCACCACGGGCAGGTCGCCCATCACCGGCACCTTGTCCTGGCCGAGCGCATAGCGGTCCTCCAGCAGGCCGCCGAGCACGATCACGCTGCCGTCGTTCACCAGTACCGTCGATTCGATCGAGCGCTTGCTGGTGGTCGGGCCGTTGGCCTGCGACAGCGTGCTCGCATCCACCTGAGACACCTCCTGGTAGAGCGTGAGCTTCACGGTACCGTTCTCGCTGATCTGCGGGCGCACGCGCAGCATCAGGCCCACGTCCTTGCGCTCCACCGTCGTGAACGGGTTCACGGTGCTGCTGCCGGTGCTGTTGGCGTAGGAGCCGGTCACGAACGGCACGTTGTTGCCGATGATGATCTGCGCCTCTTCGTTGTCCACCGTCATCAGGTTGGGGGTGGAGAGCACGTTGGCGTCGCCCGTGTTTTCCAGGAAGTTGGCGAGCGCGCCCAGGTAGTAGTTGCCGTTGATGCGCGGCGCGATCGCCAGGTTGAGGCCGTTGCCCGGGCGGGCGCCGTTGGCCGCCAGGGCGGAGGTGACGCCGCTCACGCTGCCGCTGGCCGCCGCGAGCGCCAGGTTCAGGATGTTCGCCCCGCCGGACGCGCTGGAATTGGTGCCGATGATGCCGACGGTGCCGCTGCCGTAGTTGCCCATCACCCCCTGCCACTGGATGCCGAAGTCCGCCACCTTGTTGGCCGCGACCTCCACGATCAGGCTCTCCACCAGCACCTGTGCGCGCCGGCCGTCGAGCTGGTCGATCACCGCGCGCAACTGCCGGAACTGCGGCTCCGGCGCCGAGATGATGAGCGAGTTGGTGGACGGGTCGGCCTGGATCTGGCCTCCGGTGGAAGGCTGGTTGCTGTTGGCGCTGTTCAGGCTGCCCGCGTTGCTGCCCAGGCCGCCGCCGCTGGAGCCGCCTCCGCCCACGCCGGTGCCGCCCATGCCGCCGCCGGTGCTGGCCTGCAGGAAGCCCGAACCCCCCGAGAGCCCCGTGGACCCCGAGCTGCCGCCGCCGACCGACGGCGCGGCCGACGACCCGCCGCCGCTGCCGTTGCCCATCGAGGCGGCCAGCGCGGCGCGCAGCGTGGTGGCGAGCTTGGTGGCGTCGGCGTTCTTGAGGTAGACCACGTGGATGTTGCCGGAGGCCGACCCGCTGCCCGCGATCGGCGCCTGGTCCAGCTTCTCGACCAGCGTGCGCACCAGCGCGAGGCGCGCCGGGTTGGCCGCGCGCACGATCAGCGAATTGCTGCGCGGCTCGGGCAGCAGCGTCGTGCGGTAGGCGGTATCGCTCTGCCCCGGCACGGCGCCCGCCGTGCCCGGTGCGGTGCCGCCCGCGCCCGCGGCGCTGCCCGTGCCCTCGACCAGGCGCGACACCAGCGGCGCGAGTTCGCTCGCCACGGCGTTGCGCAGCGGGATCACTTCCACGTCGCTCGCGTTGGAGACGTCCATCGCCGCCACGATGCGCGCGATGCGCTGCAGGTTGTCCGCGTAGTCGGTGATCACCAGCGAGTTGTTGCCGGGGTTCACGTTGATGGTGTTGTTGGGGCTGATCAGCGGCCGCAGCACCGGCACCAGGTTGGCCGCGTTTTCGAAGTTCAGCTTGAAGATCTGGGTGACGATCTGCCCGCCGGCCGGCGCCCGGCCCGAGCCGCCCTGCGTCACGGTCACCCCGCCCGACTGCAGCTTGGCGTCCGCCTCCGGCACCACCTTGTAGAGGCCCCCGGTCTCCACCACCGTGAAGCCCTGCAGCCGCAGCGCGGCGAGGAACTGCTGGAAGGCGGCTGCCGGCGGCACCGCCCGCTCGGTGACCAGGGTGAGCTGGCCCTTCACGCGCGGGTCCACCACCACGTTGCGCCCGGTGATGGTGGCCATGGTGCGCGCCACCGCCTCGATGTCGGCGCCCGCGAAATTGAGCGTCACCGGCTCGCCGGGCCGCACGCTGGAGGGCGCGGCGCCGGTGGCGGGGGCCTGCGCGTGCAGCGGGCCGCAGAGCGTGGCGAGCATCGCCCCGAAGGCGATGGAGTGGAGGGCGAATGCGAACCGCAGGCGCTGCGAAGTCGAGGAGGTCATAGGATTCAACCGACGGTGATGAGGGATCGCGCGCCCGTGCGCCGTCCGATGATGTTGAGAAGGTTGGAGAGCGCGCCTTCGCGCTCCGGCGCGGCCGTGGCCTCGCCCTCGAAGCGCAGGCGCTGCCCGATCCAGCGGCCGCTGCCCGTCAGGCGCAGCGCGCCGTCCAGCGTGGCGAGCGTCAGCGTGGTCGCCTCGCCGCCCTGCAGCGTGAGCCGGTAGCTGCCCATGGGACGCAGCGTCGACAGGCGCGACGACATGCCGAGCGCATCGAGCTGCGCCTGGCCGGACACCACCACCCGCCCGGCCGCGCTGTCCAGCGCCAGGCCCTGCGTGCGCAGCGCCAGCCGGCCCTGGGGCTGCAGCGTGTTGAAGGGGGTTCCGAGCCCGGACAGCACCGCGGCCGGCCACTGGCTCTGGCCGTCGGCCACCGCCACGTGCACGCCGCCCCAGCGCAGCGCGGCACGGGCGGAGATCGGCGCCGGGGTGCAGCAATCGGCCTCCAGCTGCGCCTGCAGGCCGCCCCATGCGGGCCGCAGCCGCCAGTGCAGCCGGCCGGGGAGCGCGGCGCGGTCGGCGCTGCCCTGGCCGCCGGTCAGCACCAGTTGGGCGGAGCCGGTCCAGACCGTGCCGCGCGGCTGCGCGAACAGGACCTGGCCGCCGCTCGCGCGCTCCACGCCCGCGGCCAGCCAGGCGGCCGGCGCGAACAGCAGCAGCACGGGCAGCGCCCCCAGCAGGCAGCCGGCCACGGCCCAGGCGCGGGGAGAGCGCGGCGGGCGTGTGTCGGAGGCGCGGAGGGGGCGGGAAGGGCTGCGGAGCACGGTGGATGGAGGCGGGGAGCCGGGCGGTGGGACGGAAGGAGGACTGCGGGGAGACCGGTGCTGCCGCGCCTACCGCGCGGGCAGCGCCAGCACCAGCGTGCCGTCCCAGCGCGGCATGGAATCGTCGGCGGCGGGCGCCGGGGCCGGTGTGCCGCGTGCGACCGCCGAGCGGGGCGAGATCGCCGGGCCGGTCACCGGGGAGGCCGACGGCGTGGTGGCGGCCGGGGCCGCCGTGCTGCGCGCCAGCCGTGCCTCGACCGGCACGGTGCGGGCGTTGCTTCGGGCCTGCGCCAGCCATTCGGCGAGCCCGTCGGCGGGAGCCGCCTTCAGCGTGACCGTGGCGCGGTCGCCCAGGACCGCGATCTGTGCCTGGGGGCCGAGCCGCTGCGTGAGGGCGGTGCGCAGCGCCTGCGACGGGTCTCCGGGCGGTGCCGCGGGAGCGGCCTGCAACTGCAGCGCCTCGGCCTGCAGGGCCTGCATGCGCTGCAGCTGCGCATCGAGTTCGGCATGGCGCTGCGGTGCTTCGCGCAGCGTGCGCACGGCGGGCGCCAGCAGCACCCACCAGAGCAGCGCCAGCGCGACCAGCGCGGCGGCGGCCAGCACCAGCGACTGCTCGCGCGGTGCCAGCGCCTTCCAGCGGGCGCGCAGCGCCTCGGTGCGGGCACCTGCGCCCGCGGTGGACCGGGCCGGGGCCGGGGTGCGCTGCAGCGGCTTCATGGGCGGGCTCCCTGGCGCACCAGCAGTGCGCCGTCCTGCGGGGCGGCCTGGTAGCCGGCCGCGGCCAGCCGCTCGTTCGCGGTGGCCAGTTCATCGGGTGGCAGCTCGATGCCCCGCAGGCGCAGCTCGCCGGAGGCATAGTCGATCGCCGTGGGCAGGCGCCCGGCGGGCAGGGCGCCGCCCGCGGCGGCCAGCAGCGGTTCCAGGTCGCGCGTGGAGACACCGCCCGCCTGCTGGCGCAGCCGCGCCACCTCGCGCTCCATCTGGACCGGCGCGTCGACCACCACCTGCACCTGCGGGAAGGTCTGCGTGAGCGCGCTGCGGATGCCGGCCTGCTTGGCCGCCAGCGCCTGCCGCTCCTGCCAGGCCCAGGCGTTCAGGCCCACGAGCTGGGCCGCCACGCACACGCCCAGCGCCCAGCGCCCAGCGCGCCACTGCGGGGCGCGCGCGAAGGTGCCGAAGACCGAGCCCGCCTTGCGCAGCGTGCGCGTGCGGCGGTTGCTGGCGAACTCGAACTGCGCCAGATCCCACGGGCCGCGCGCCGCCGCCAGCGCGCGCTGGCTGGCCGTGTGCAGCACGGCGGGGCGGCCGAGCATTCGCTCCGTCACGGTGGTGACGGCCGGCTCGGCCAGCACCTCGGGCAGTGTCCCATCCTGCTGTTCGCCCGTGATGCCCAGGTTGTCCGGGCTGCCGGGGCGCACCGCGCCCGTGAGCTGCAGCGCGGCGGGCGAGAGCGGCAGCACCGCCGGCACGGCATCCGGCCCCTGTCCGGCGGCCACCAGGAACGGGTCTTCGGGCGTGCCGATCACGAAGTAGCCGGAGGGGCCCTCGTCGCCCGTGCCGGGCGCGAACTCCGGCACGATCCGCTGCACGGGGCGGCCCGCGGCCTCCAGGGCCTGCAGCGACGCGCGCAGCCAGGCCCGGTCGCAGACGGCGACCCAGACCGGCACGCCGGGCCGCGCGCCGGGCTCCAGCGCGAAGTGCAATTGCTGCGGATCGTCCAGCAGCCGCTCCTCGAGCAGGCCTTCCAGCACGGCCCGCAGGCGCGGGGCCTGCGCGCCCGCACCCTGCGGCAGCGTGACCCGCTGCCAGGACAATGCGCGGATGGGCACGACGGCCACCACCTCGCCCGCGCGGCCCGGATCGGGCAGCAGCGGGGCGGGGGCGCTGTCATGGCGGGTCGCGGTATGGCCGTCCGTGGTCAGCGCATAGCTGAATTCGGTGGCCGGACCGGGGGCGCTGCCCGGGGGCAGGAAAAGGACGAGGGTGCTCATGGATGGAATTCGCGGGCCATTTTAGGGGCCTCGCATGACGGTCGGCCGGCGGCCCGCGCGCCGCTCAGGTCGCAGGCGCGGTGCTCCTTACGAACGCACCGCGCTCGCGCCACAGCGTGCGCGCCGTCGAGCCCGCCTTGTAGACCAGCGATCGCTCCTCCACCACGGTGTCGCCCAGGCGCAGCCGGCCCCGCACTTCGTAGTATGCGGACATGGTCGAATGCGTCTCGGAGGCGATCTGCAGCGTGCCGCCCAGCTGCCGGCTGGCATCCGACAGCGTCTTGAAATGCTGCGATTCCCGCGCCTGCACCAGCCGCTGCGCGCCGGCCATGTCCAGCCCGTCGATGCTCGCCTGCAGCACCTGCGCGCTCGCGGTGTTGATGTTCACGGGCGTGCGCCGCGGCAGCAGCGTCGCGTAGGGCTCCAGCGCCGCCACGGTCGCGGGCGAGAGCCCCAGCCAGGTGAGTTGCGTGAAGCTGCGCGGCATCAGCGGCACGGACGAGAGATCGGTGGGCGGGGCCGCCGAACCCTGCGCGGCCGCGGTCTGTCCCGCTGCCGGCGTGCCGTCCGGAGCGCCGCCCGGCCCCGTCGCCGCGTTGCCGCCGGACACCGACAGCGTTCTCTGCAGGTTCGCCGCGAGGCCCTGCAGTTCCGGCTGCGGCAGTCCCATCGATTCGAAGAGCCGGGTGAACTGGCGCAGCGCGGTGGCCGAGATTGCCTTGCCCTCGACGAGGTTGTACACATTGAGACGCGATTGCAGGTCGATGATCTGCCCCGAGAGGAACGCGTTGGCGGTGTCCGTGCTCGCATCCGCCTCGGCGGCCGCGCCGTCGGGGCCCGCCGCCAGGAACGTCGACAGCCGCGCCTCCTCCAGCGGCACCGCCCAGGGCTCGGCGAGGTGGTCGGTGCCGTCGCCGCCGCGGGCGAACAGGTCCTCCCGCAGGATCAGCCGCGACCAGTCGAGCGCCCCGACCAGCAGCCAGGCGGACTGCACCCGCGCGCGCTCCGACGTTTCCACCTCGACGGCGCGCCACTGCTGCCACATGGCCGTCGCCGCGAACGTGGCCACCAGGGTGACGGTGAGCATGGCCGCCAGCAGCGCCGCGCCGCGCGCCGCCGCCGGCCGGGGGCGCTGCACAGGGGCCGCCGCGCGCTTCACGACTTGCCTCCGCCGTTGGTCGGGTTGACCCAGTCGCGCGTGACGGTGCCGGCGAGCGCCCGACCGGGCGGCAGCACCAGCTGCAGCCGCACGCCGTCGGGGATCGTGGTGGGCGCGGTGGGGCCCAGGGTCTGCGCGACCGGGGCCGTGGCGCTGCTCGACAGGGCGTTGTACCAGGCGCCGTCGCGGTAATAGAACAGGCGCCAGTCCTGCAGCGGCATCAGCACGGTCTCTCCGCGCTCGGTGGCCGCGCCGCCCGCGCCCCCCGAGCGTGCCCACAGCGCGGCGCGCTGCCACGCGGTATTCCATTCACCCAGCGTGCGCAGCGGCGGCGACTGCCAGCGCAGCCACTGGTCCGTGCCGCCCACGGCACGCCGCGCCCAGGCCACCACGAAAGCGCCTTCGTCGGGCGTGGCGCTGCCGCGGCGCGTCAGGCGCAGCACCTGCCCATCCCAGGCGATCGGCGTGGTCTGGTCGATCGCCTGCACGGCGTCCAGATCGGCCGCCCATTGCGACAGTGCCGCCTGCATCACCAGCAGGTCATCGGAGCGGGCGCGGGTCTGTTCCTGCGCGCGCGCCATGCCGTCCAGGCCGCGCCAGCTCATGATCGCCAGCAGCGCCATGACCGCGATGGCGACCAGCAGTTCGACGAGGGTGAAACCGGCAATCCGGAGGACCGGCGTGCGGGGGGCGCCGTGCAGCACCAGGCGTGCAGGCCTCATCATCAATACCGCCCGACGATCGTGGACAGCCGCAGCACCGGGCCCGCGGCGTCGAACACCTGCGCGTCCACGCGGCGGAACTGCGGATTGGGCGTCGGCCGCACGGCCACCGCCACGTCGTAGCGCAGCCCGGCCTGCTCGCAGGGCACGGTGCTGTCGCCGATGGACGGCATCTGGCGCGACAGCCGCACCTTCACGAGTTCGTTCTCGGCGCACACGTGCGCCAGCATCACGTCGGCCTGCCGCGCGGCATTGCGCGCCAGCGCCGAGGTGGCCTGCGTGCCGGCCGTGAGCGCGATGGCGACGATGGCCAGCGCCACCAGCACCTCCACGAGCGTGAAGCCGGCCTGCGTGCCGGGGCGGCGCCCGGGCGTCACTGCAGCGCCTCCGCGGTGAACGGGCGCAGGCCGTCGGTCGCCACGCGCACCGCCCGGCCCGGGTGGGCCTGGTTCGCGATCACCACCTGCTGCGGCGCGATGAGCGGCTCGGGACCGAGCTGCAGCAGCGCCGGCCCGACCACGTAGGTGGAGGCATCCAGCCAGGCGCCCGGCGCGGGATTTCCCGGCAATCCTTCGAAGCGGAACGTTCCACCCGCGGCGCGCCAGCGCACCGGGGCGCCCGAGGCGCGCGACTGCGCCCTGCCGGCTTCCAGCAGCGCGGCGAGGCGTTCGCCCTCGCGCTGCAGGGCCGTCCTGCCGTCGTCCCGCAGGGCGAACCCCACGCCCGCCGTGGCGATGGCGATCAGCGCCACCACCACCAGCAGCTCCAGCAGCGTGAAGCCCCCGGAGCGGGGACGGGAGCGGCGCGTCCCGCCCTTACTGCCAGCTGCCGACGTCGGCATTCTTGCCCTCGCCGCCCGACTGGCCGTCGGCGCCGAAGGACATCACGTCCACTTCGCCCTTGATGCCCGGATTCAGGTACTGGTAGGGGCGGCCCCAGGGATCGTTGGGCAGCTTCTCCAGGTAGGGGCGCCAGTTGCCCGGCACGGGGCCGTTCGTGGGCTTGGCGATCAGCGCCTGCAGGCCCTGCTCCGCGGTGGGATAGCGCTGGTTGTCCAGGCGGTAGAGCTTCAGGGCCTGGACGATGTTGGTGATGTCGGTGCGGGCGGCCGTCACGCGGGCGTCGTCCGCGCGGTCGATCACGTTGGGCACGATCAGCGCGGCCAGCACGCCGATGATCACGAGCACCACCATCAGCTCGATCAGCGTGAAGCCGCGCGCGATCCGGCGGCGGGCATTCCGTGCGCCCCGTGCGAGGGCGCCTGCGTTGCGGGGAATCACGGTGTTCTGAAATGTGGGAAACATATGCGGTCAATGATAATCGGGACATGATGACAAACACCTCCGCTCCCTGGGGGCTGCGGCTCGGCACGCTCGCGCTGTGGGCCCTCGCGGGGGCCAGCCTCGTCTACTGGGGACTCAAGCTCGCGGTGCGGCCTCCCCTGGTTTCCGCGCCCGTGGCCGCCCCCGCTCCGCCGCTGCCCGACGCCCAGGCGCTCGCTCGCCTGCTGGGCGCGGGCCCGGCACCGGCCGCGCCCGTGGTGGCCACGCCCAGCCGGTTCGTGCTGCAGGGCGTCCTGGCCGGCACGGCGAGCGGCGGCGGCGCGGCCCTCATCGCCATAGACAACCAGCCCGCGCGTCCGTTCCGTCTCGGGGCCGCGGTGACCGACGGCCTCGTCGTGAAATCGCTGGGCCGCCGGCAGGTGCGCCTGGGACCGTCCGAAGGCACCGAAGGCGCGGTCACGCTCGAAGTGCCCGAAAAAGGAGGCTGAGCCACCGGCGCTGCGGCAGGCGAGCAACCTCCGCCGGGCGGATGTCAGCCGCGTTCGCTCACAGGGGCTTCTTGCAGTGCCATGCAGTCCCATTCTCCGAAGGCCGGTGCGGCCACGGGCCACTCGTCGGCCCGCGGCATGCGGCCCGGTGCCTGCAGGCACCAGCGCACGCAGCGCGCCACGCCGGCGTGCGTGATCCACACCATGTCCCCTGCCGCCTGGGCGGCGCATCCGGCCCGCGCTTCGGCGAGCGCGGCCGCCACCCGCTCCAGCATGCGCGCGAGGCTTTCGCCGCCGCCCGGCGCATGGCCCGTGAAGTCCGCTGTCCACGCATCCACCGCATCGCGGCCGATGGCGTTCCATGGCCGGCCCTCCCAGGTACCGAAGTCCATCTCGGCGAGCCGCGCGTCCGGCCGTGCGGCGAGATCCGGCCGCAGCGCCTCCAGGGCCCGGGCCAGCTGCGCGCAGCGCGCCAGCGGCGAGTGCCGCAGCACGGCGCGACCGGGCAGGGCGGCGGCCAGGCGCCGGGCTGCCTCGTGCGTGGCGGCCGGATCGGCGTCCACGTCGAGCGACCCGTAGCAGGTTCCCGCAGCGATGCACGGCGCGGCATGCCGCACCAGCCAGAGGCGCGGCGGCTGCGGCGTCATGCGGGCGATGGCCCGAGCGCCAGCGCCAGGCCCAGGTAGAACGCGATCTCGCACACCTGCTGCGTGGCTCCCAGGCCATCGCCCGTGAAGCCCTGCAGGCGCCGTGCGAACCAGCCGCGCATCACCCAGGCCGCCAGCGCGCTCGCGCCCAGCGCGCCCAGCGCCGCGCCCGGGCCCGGCAGCCACAACAACAGCACGACGGCAGGCACCGTCCAGGCCGCGGCGGCCAGCAGGGCCGGACCGGCGATGCGGTCGGCCAGCGGCTTGCTTTTCGAGGTGGCCGTGTCGCCCACGTGGGGCAGCGTGCGCACCAGCAGCAGCGGCCAGAAGCGCGACACCACATGCGCGCCGGCCAGCGCGCAGGCCGCGGCGGTCCCGCCGTTCCGCCCCAGCAGCGCGAGCAGCGCCAGCTTGGCGGCGAGCGCGAGCACCAGCGCCATCGCACCGAACGCGCCGATCCGCGAATCCTTCATGATCTCCAGCGCCCGCTCGCGCTGCGCGCTGCCGCCCAGTCCGTCCGCCACGTCGGCGAGCCCGTCCTCGTGGAAGCCACCCGTCACCAGCACGGTGGCGGCGGTGCTGAGCGAGGCGCAGGTCAGCGCGGCGAGCGGCCCCGGGCCCAGCCGCGCCTGCAGCAGCACATACACGGCCACCGCCACGCCCGCCACGAGCCAGCCCACGCCCGGAAAATGCGCCGCGCTGGCGCGCAGCATGGCCGGGCTGAAGCCCACCCATTCGGCGCACCGGCCCGTCACCGGAATGCGGGTGAAGAACTGCACGGCCAGCAGGAAATGGCGTACGGCCTGCATGCGGGAAGTCAGGAAGGGCGCACGCGGGAGGGCCGGATCGGGCGGAGTTGCCGCGGCATGGGGCCGGACGCCGTCAGCCCCGGCCCGCGGGCGCCTGCAGGAACAGCCGGTACGCCGGGTTCTGCGTTTCCTCCACGTAGGGATAGCCCAGCGTCTGCAGGAACGCGTCGAAGGCGCCGGCGTCGCTCGCCGGCACCTGCATGCCCACGAGGATGCGGCCGTAGTCCGCGCCCTGGTTGCGGTAATGGAAGAGGCTGATGTTCCAGCTCGGCTGCATCATGCTCAGGAACTTGAACAGCGCGCCGGGCCGCTCGGGGAAGACGATGCGCAGCAGCCGCTCGTCCTGCGCCAGGCCCGAACGTCCGCCCACGAGGTGGCGCAGGTGCTCCTTGGCCAGCTCGTCGTGCGTCAGGTCCAGCGCCTCGAAGCCGTGGCGCTGGAAATTGCGCGCGATCTTCTCCGATTCGCCCTTGCCGTGCGTGGTGAGGCCGACGAACACATGGGCCCGGGCGGCATCGCTGATGCGGTAGTTGAACTCGGTCACGTTGCGCGGCCCGCCCGGCAGCTGCCCCACCACCTCGCAGAAGCGCCGGAAGCTGCCGCGCTCTTCGGGAATCGTCACGGCCAGCAGCGCCTCGCGCTCCTCGCCCACTTCGGCGCGCTCGGCCACGAAGCGCAGCCGGTCGAAATTCATGTTGGCGCCGCACAGGATCGCCGCATAGGTCTCGCCGCGCGTCTTGCGCTCGGCCACGTACTGCTTGATCGCCGCCACGGCGAGCGCGCCGGCCGGCTCGACGATGCTGCGCGTGTCCACGAAGATGTCCTTGATCGCGGCGCACACGGCATCGGTGTCGACCGTGATGAACTCGTCCACGAGCCCGCTCGCCACGCGGAAGGTTTCCTCGCCCACCAGCTTCACGGCCGTGCCGTCGGAGAACAGGCCCACGTCGGACAGGGCCACGCGGCGGCCCGACGCCACCGACTGCGCCATGGCGTCGGAATCGTTCATCTGCACGCCGATGATGCGGATCTCCGGCCGCACGGCCTTGATGTAGTTCGCCACGCCGCTCACCAGGCCGCCGCCGCCGATCGCGACGAACACGGCGTCCAGCCGGTTGCTGCCCAGGCTCTGCAGCTGCCGCAGGATCTCCATCGCGATCGTGCCCTGCCCGGCGATCACGTCGGGATCGTCGAACGGGTGCACGAAGGTCAGGTCCTGCTCCTGCTGCAGCCGGGCCGCGTGCTCGTAGGCGTCGGAATAGCTGTCGCCGTGCAGCACCACCTCGCCGCCGAGCGTCTTCACGGCGTCCACCTTCAGCTGCGGCGTCGTCGTCGGCATCACCACCACCGCGCGCGCGCCCAGGCGCTTGGCGCTCATCGCGACGCCCTGCGCATGGTTGCCGGCGGAGGCGCAGATCACCCCGCGTTGCAGCTGCTCGGGCGAGAGGTGGGCCATCTTGTTGTAGGCGCCCCGCAGCTTGAAGCTGAACACGGGCTGCTGGTCCTCGCGCTTGAGCAGCACCGTGTTGTGCAGCCGGCGGCCCAGGGCGCGCGCGGGCTCCAGCGCGGATTCGACGGCCACGTCGTAGACGCGCGCCGTGAGGATCTTCTTGAGGTAGTCGGCGGGAGCCAGGGCGGGGGAGGGCGGGGTGGTCTTCGTCGTCATGGGTGCGTGGGCGGCGGATGCAAGGCCGGCCCGCCCGCAGGCACCGTGGCGCTGCGGCGGGGCCGACATCATAGGCCGAGCGCGCGGCGGACCCGCGTGCGGCGAAGAGGCGGCCAGGCGCCGAGGCAAAAAAAACGGCCCCGGATCGTGAGACCCGGGGCCGAATCCATCCTTTGAGGAGATGGAGGAGACAATCGGTGCGTCGGCCGGCTCTGGAGCCCCGCCGAGCCCTTTCGGGCAACGCATGGCCTTAGTGTAGCGCAAACGATGCTGCGATGCAGCAAAATCTGCGGCAGTGAGCGGGGAAAATCGTTCCGCCGCCAATTTGATGGGAAAAAACAACATGGAATGCACAGTCACCTGGACCGGCGCCTCGGGCACGCGCTCGGGCATGGGATTCATCGCGGAGACCGGCAGCGGCCACGTGCTGGCGATGGACGGAGCGCCGGATGCCGCCAACCCCGCCAACGGCGGCCAGAACCTCGCTCCCCGGCCGATGGAAACCGTGCTCGCCGGCACCGGCGGTTGCACCGCCTACGACGTGGTGCTGATCCTGCGGCGCGGCCGGCACGACGTGCGGGGCTGCAGCGTGAAGCTCACCTCCGAGCGCGCGGACACCGATCCGAAGGTCTTCACGCGCATCCACATGCAGTTCACCGTCTCCGGCCGGGGGCTGCCGCCGGCCGCGGTCGAACGCGCGATCGCCATGAGCCACGAGAAGTACTGCTCGGCCAGCATCATGCTCGGCAAGACCGCGGAGATCACGACCGGCTTCGACATCGTCGAGGCCTGAGCGCCCGCGCCGGGGGGCTGAAGGGCAGGGCCGCTGCCAGCGGGGTCTTCCCCGCTTCCCGGCGGCCCCGAAACGCTATACATAGTGGGCCGTGGTCGTCATGACCTTGGCGGCCGCGGACATCGCCGCGCGCACGGGCGCCGGCAGTTCCGCGGCACCGGAGGCACGCGCCTGCGCGGCATGGCGTTCCTCGTCGGCCTGCATGCGCGCGATCACCGCCAGCGAGGCGGCATCCTGCCGCGGCATCCGCTTCAGGTGGCCCTGCAGGTGCCGCGACACCTGGTTCTCCGTCTCCACGACGAAGCCCAGGCTGGCCGCATCGCTCACGCGCGCCGCCGCCCAGCCGATCGCGAAGGCGCCGGCGAACCACAGGGGGTTGAGCAGGCTGGGCCGGCTGCCCAGCGCCTCGATGCGCTCCGCCGTCCAGGCCAGGTGGTCGGTTTCCTCGCGCGCGGCTTCCAGCAGGTGCGCGCGCAGCGCCGGATCGCGCGTCACGGAGGCCTGGCCCATGTAGAGTGCCTGGGCGCATACTTCGCCCACATGGTTCACGCGCATGAGCGCGCCCGCCTCGCGCCGCTGCGCGGCCGACAGGTCGCCTTCCGGGAGGCCCTTCGCGGGAGAAGGCTGGGCTGCGCGGGGCTTGGCGAAGAGGGTGCGCAGGGCGTTGTCCGCGGCTATCAGGAGCTGGTCCATGGCAATGAATCTCGATGATCGGGAAGGGTGCGTTGCTGCGAAATGAATAGCACACGGCCCCACAGCCGTCTCGCCCGTTATCCGTTCAGGGGCGCTGCCGGCCGTGTGTTGCGATGCTGCAACGAAAAGGGCCTTTCGCGGCGATTGTGAGGGAATTCCTTTGCGAAACGGAACGGCGTCTGTTGCAATAAGGACAACTTCCCCACCAGGAGGTTGGCCCGGGGTTGGCGGACTGCGCCTGTCGTGCGTACCAGCCCCCCGAACCGGCGCCCTCGTTTAACCTTGGAGTAACTCGCAATGAAAAAATCCCTGATTGCCCTGGCCGTGCTGGCTGCTTCCGGCGCCGCAATGGCTCAATCTTCCGTCACGATGTTCGGTATCGTCGACACGGGCGTGACCTACGTGAACCACGCCAACGCTGCCGGTGACAGCGTGTACGGCCTGACCTCCAGCGGCAACGCTACGAGCCGTCTGGGCTTCCGTGGCACGGAAGACCTGGGTGGCGGCCTGAAGGCTGGCTTCTGGCTCGAAGGCGAGATCTTCGGTGACAACGGCAACGCCAACGGCTTCAACTTCCAACGCCGTTCCACGATCAGCCTGATGGGCAACTTCGGTGAAGTGCGCATGGGCCGCGAACTGACCCCCAGCTACTCCAAGGTCAGCGGCTACGACCTGTTCGGCCAAGCTGGCATCGGCCAATTCAACGGCTGGAACGAATGGCTCGGCGCAAACGGCGCTACCGGCGTGACCGCTGACACGAACAACATCCGCTCCAGCAACATGCTGAGCTACTACACGCCCAACTTCGGCGGCTTCACCGGCGGCCTGGGTTATGGCTTCGACGAGCAGACCACCGGCAAGGCTGGCCGTTACATCGGCGGCTTCGGCGCCTACGACAACGGTCCCCTGAGCGTGACCGTGGCCTACGACCAGCGCAACATCGGCTTCACGCTGGGTGGCCTTTCCACCGCTGGCAAGCACAACATCCTGACGATCGGCGCTTCGTACAACCTGAACGTGGCCAAGCTGATCGCCATCGCTCAGCAATCGAAGTACGAAGGCAACGCCTTCTCCGGCGACGCCAAGTTCAACAACTACGCTCTGGGCGCTTCCATGCCCGTCGGCGCTGGCGAATTCAAGCTGCAATACGCCCTGTACGACCAGAAGGCCATCGACTCCAAGGCACACCAGCTGTCCCTGGGCTATGTCCACAACCTGTCCAAGCGCACCGCTCTGTACGGCACCGTGGCTTACCTGAAGAACAAGGACAACTCCAACCTGGGCCTGCCCACCAAGGGTCTGACCGTTGCAGGTCCTGGCCTGGGCAACAACCAGACCGGCGTGCAAGTCGGTGTCCGCCACGCTTTCTGATGTCCCGCTGGCTTCGCCAGCTTGACCAGCAAGTCGAAAACGCTGCCTTCGGGCAGCGTTTTTTTTTGTCACGAAGGTAACAGGCACTAAGGGAAAACGACTGTGATTCCCACGCGACCGCCGGTTTCGGTGGAAGGCATTGATTTCTAGAATGAAAGTTCCCTCATCCCTTCCGCAGAAAGAGACAACACATGCGTATTTCGTCTGTGAAAAAAACGGTGGCCATGACCACCCTGGCAGCGGTGGCCCCCTTTGCGTTCGCCCAGCAGGCCAGCACCAGCAGTGTGCAGCTGTACGGCATCGTGGACATGGCCTACCGCCACACCAACAATGAAGGGCCCGTGGGCAGCCCGGGCGGGTCGCTGAGCCAGATGGTCGGCGGCGGCATGTCGCAGAGCCGGTGGGGAATCAACGTGTCCGAGGACCTGGGCGGCGGCACCAAGGCCCTGGTCAATCTGGAGAACCGTTTCGGCGCCGACACCGGCACGCCCGCTTCGCCGTACTTCCAGCAGTCCTGGGTCGGCCTGCAGGGCGGTTTCGGCCGCGTGACGGTGGGCCGCCAGTACAACATCCTGTTCGATCTGGTGACCAGCACGTACGCCTCCTATCCGTACTCGCCGTACATGGATGTGTACAAGCCCGAGATCGGCTTCGCGCTCGGCGCACGCGCCGACAACATGATCAAGTACATGGCCGAGGTCGGTCCGTGGCGCGGCGGCCTGCAGTACTCGTTCGACGAGAAGAGCCCCACGGGCGGCAAGACCGCCGGCGGCTACGTGCGCTATGCCGCGGGCGGCCTGGCCGCGGGCCTGGGCTACCAGAACTACGAATTCGCCTCCGGCAAGAAGATCGACGCCTGGACGCTGGGCGGTTCCTACCGCATGGGCAACTGGTACTTCAACGCGGGCTACGGCCAGAACAAGGTCGACGATGGCCTCACCGCCGTCGACCGCGCCGTGCTGGCCGCGATGTGGCAGGGCGGCATCAACGGCGGCTTCGGCGGCCCCGCCTTCCTGGCGGCCAACAAGCGCACGATCTACAAGATCGGTGCGGGCTACCAGATCACGCCGCAGATCAACCTCGGCGCGCACTACTTCCGTGCGGAGCAGAAGGGCAACACCGACCTGGCGAAGGCCAAGGCCGACTTCTTCACCATGGCCCTCGACTACGCCTTCTCCAAGCGGACGGACGCCTACATCGAAGTGGACCACACCAAGCTCAAGGGTGACCAGGTCAGCCTGAACAACGGTGCCGGCCAGGCCAATGGCGCCAAGAGCCGCACCGGCTACACGATCGGCCTGCGCCATCGTTTCTGAACCCGTCGCGAAGAGGTCTTCCTTTTTCCGCCCCCTGGCGGATCGCACCGCAAACGCCGCTGGCCGCACCATGCCGACAGCGGCGTTTGCCTTCGTGGGTTCCCGCAGGCCGCACGGCCAGCGCCCGCCGCCGACCGTATGGTCCGGGTATTGCTTGCCGTGGCTCCGCTCCCTGCTAGCATGCCCGCTTCTCTGCCGCACTTCCGATGCTTGCCTTCATTCTGCGACGCCTTCTCCAGGCCGTGATCGTCATGGTCGCGGTGGCCTTCATCTCCTTCATGCTGTTCCAGTATGTCGGCGATCCCGTCACCTTCCTGCTCGGCCAGGACGCCACCCCGGACCAGATCCGCGAGATGCGTGCCGCCCTGGGGCTGGACAAGCCCTTCGTCGTGCAGTTCTGGCACTTCCTGGTGAACGCGGCGCAGGGCGAGTTCGGCCTGAGCCTGCGCCAGGGCGCGAAGGTGTCGAGCCTGATCGCCGAGCGGTTCCCCGCCACGCTGGAGCTGGCGCTGGTCGCCGCCGTGCTGGCGCTGGTGGTGGGGGTGCCCATGGGCGTCTACGCGGCGCTGCGGCGCGGCACGTTCGCGAGCCAGCTCTTCATGACGCTGTCGCTGCTGGGCGTGTCGCTGCCCACGTTCCTGATCGGCATCCTGCTGATCCTCGTCTTCGCGGTGCAGCTGGGCTGGTTCCCCAGCTTCGGCCGCGGCCCGGTCACGCAGCTCGGCTGGTGGAACACGGGCCTGCTCACCGCCAAGGGCTGGCACCACATCGTGCTGCCGGCGGTGACGCTCGCGATCTTCCAGCTCACGCTCATCATGCGGCTGGTGCGCGCGGAGATGCTGGAGGTGCTGCGCACCGACTACATCAAGTTCGCCCGCGCCCGCGGCCTGTCGGACCGGGCGATCCATTTCGGGCACGCGCTCAAGAACACGCTGGTGCCGGTGATGACGATCACCGGGCTGCAGCTCGGCGGCCTGATCGCTTTCGCCATCATCACCGAGACCGTGTTCCAGTGGCCCGGCATGGGGCTGCTCTTCATCCAGGCCGTGACCTTCGCCGACATCCCGGTGATGGCTGCCTACCTCTGCCTGATCGCGCTGATCTTCGTCGTGATCAACCTGGTCGTGGACCTGCTGTATTTCGCGGTGGATCCGCGGCTGCGGGTGGGCACGTCCGGGCATTGATGGAACACCCCCCTGAGCGGCTGCGCCGCTTCCCCCCGCTCTCGCCATGCTTCGCAAGGCGGGCAGGGGGACGACGCCAGTGGCCCGGCGAAGCCGGTTCCACGGCGTCTGCTGGCTTGGCCTGCTCCGCGGCCATCGGACGGGTGAGGCCGTTGCAGTTTCTAAGAGTGCTGCAGATAGTGCGCATGGGCATGGATGAATGAGATGACAGTTGCAACCACCACCAAACCGGCGTCATCGCAGGCGCCGCGCCTGAAGGCCGGGGGCCGGGCGTTTTCCCAGATCGCGCAGTTCCATCCGGAGCTGACGGCGTTCCGCCGCGATCTGCATGCGCATCCGGAGCTGGGCTTCGAAGAGGTCTACACCGGCTCGCGCGTGAAGGAGGCGCTCAAGGTGTGCGGCGTGGACGAGATCCACGACGGCATCGGCCGCACGGGCATCGTCGCGGTGATCCACGGACAGGGCCGCTCCAGCGGCAGCATGATCGGCCTGCGGGCCGACATGGACGCGCTGCCGATGGCCGAGCAGAACGAGTTCACCTGGAAGTCCTGCAGGCCCGGGCTGATGCACGGCTGCGGGCACGACGGACACACGGCCATGCTGGTGGGCGCCGCGCGCTACCTGGCCGCCACGCGGCAGTTCGACGGCACCGCGGTGCTGATCTTCCAGCCGGGTGAGGAAGGCTTCGGCGGCGCGCGCGTGATGATGGAGGACGGCCTGTTCGACCGCTTCCCCGTGCAGTCGGTCTACGCCATGCACAACTGGCCGGCGATGCGGCCGGGAACCATCGGGCTCAACCCGGGCGCGATGATGGCCTCGGCCGACCGCATCACGATCGAGATCACCGGCCGCGGCGGCCATGGCGCGCATCCCTACCAGACGGTGGACGTGGTGCTCGTGGCCGCGCACATCATCACGGCGGTGCAGGGCATCGTCTCGCGCAACGTGCGGCCGCTCGACAGCGCGGTGATCAGCCTCTGCGCCATGCAGGCGGGCGACCTGGGGGCCTTCAGCGTGCTGCCCGGCACGGCCACGCTGGTGGGCACGGTGCGCACGTTCTCGCCCGCGGTGCAGGAGATGATCGAGCAGCGCCTGAAGGACCTGTGCAGCGCCGTGGCGCTGGGCTTCGGCGCCACGGCCAGCGTGCGCTACGAGCGCATCTACCCCGCGACCATCAACACCGAGAGCGACGCACTGTTCGCGGGCGACGTGGCGGCCTCGCTGGTCGGCGCCGAGAACGTGGTGCGCGACCTGGAGCCGAGCATGGGCGCGGAGGACTTCTCCTTCATGCTGCAGAGCAAGCCCGGCGCCTACCTGCGCATCGGCCAGGGATCGGGGCCCGGCCACAGCGCGCTGCACAACAACCGCTACGACTTCAACGACGAGATCCTGCCGCTGGGGGCCGCGCTGCATGCGAGCCTCGTCGAGCAGGCCATGCCGCTGTCGGCCGTGGCCTGAGACGGCGAACTTTCCATCCGCAACCACCACCCCTACCGGCACACCATGACGACATTTCCACGCAAAGCACTGCGGGCCTTCCTCGGCGCCTCGCTGATCGCGGCGGCCTGTGCGGCCGGAGCGCAGACCATCCGCGTCGCCAACCAGGGCGACGCGCTGTCGATGGACCCGCACTCCCTCAACGAAAGCCTGCAGCTCAGCGTGACCGGCAACGTCTACGAGCCGCTCGTGGGCCGCAACAAGGACCTGAGCCTCGCGCCGGCGCTGGCCACGGGCTGGACGCAGACCTCGCCCACCGTGTGGCGCTTCGAGCTGCGGCGCAACGTGCTCTTCCACGACGGCAGCCCGTTCACGGCGGACGACGTGCTGTTCTCGCTGGCGCGCACGCAGGCCGAGGGCTCGGACATGAAGACGTACACCAACGACTTCAAGGAAGTGCGCAAGATCGACGACCACACCATCGAGATCGAGACCACGTCGCCGTACCCCATCCTGCCGGACGTGCTCACGCTCGTGTACATGATGTCGCGCCCGTGGTGCGAGGCGAACCAGGCGACGGTGCCCGTGGACCGGCGCAAGGGCGTCGAGAACGCGGCCTCCTTCCGCGCGAACGGCACCGGCCCGTTCCGCCTGCGCGAGCGCCAGCCCGGCGTGCGCACCGTGTTCACGCGCAATCCGCAGTACTGGGGCGCCATCGAGGGCAATGTGTCCGAGGTGGTGTTCACGCCCATCGGCAACGACGCCACGCGCGTCGCGGCGCTGCTCTCGGGCCAGGTGGACGTGATGGAGCCCGTGCCGGTGCAGGACATCGAGCGCGTGAACACCAGCCCGCTCACGCGCGCCGTGACGGGCCCCGAGCTGCGCACCATCTTCCTGGGCATGGACCAGAAGCGCGACGAGCTGCTGTATTCCAGCGTGAAGGGCAAGAACCCCTTCAAGGACAAGCGCGTGCGCCAGGCGTTCTACCAGGCGATCGACATCGAAGGCATCCGCAAGAACGTGATGCGCGGCGCCTCCAACCCCTCCGCGCTGCTGGTGGGGCCGGGCGTGAACGGCTTCCAGCCGGACATCAAGCGCCTGCCCTACGACGCGGACGCCGCGAGAAAGCTGCTGGCCGAGGCCGGCTACCCCGGCGGCTTCGAAGTGGGCATGAACTGCCCGAACGACCGCTACGTGAACGACGCGCGCATCTGCCAGGCCGTGGCGGCCAACCTCTCGCGCATCGGCGTGAAGGTGAGGCTGCAGGCCGAGACCAAGGGCACCTACTTCCCCAAGGTGCTCCGCCGCGACACCAGCTTCTACCTGCTCGGCTGGATGCCCGCCACCTACGACGCGCACAACGCGATGAATGCGCTGATGGCCTGCGTGGACGACAAGGGCACGGGCCAGTTCAACCTGGGCGGCTACTGCAACGCGAAGGTGGACCAGCTCACGCGCCAGGTGCAGTCCGAGACCGACAAGGGGCGGCGCGACGCGATGATCCGCGAGGCCTTCGAGATCCATGCCGCCGACGTCGGCCACATTCCGCTGCACCAGCAGGCCCTGGCCTGGGGCGTGTCGCGCAAGGTGGCGCTGGTGCAGATGGCCGACAATTTCATGCCCTTCAAATGGATGAGCATCGCCAAGTGATGCGCTGACCCGTTCCGACCGCGCGGACGGCCGGCGATGCCGGTCCGCGCTCTCCAGAAGCCCCACGATGAAAAAAACGCTTTTCCGATGGTTCGACAGCGATGTCGGCTACAGCTTCCGTACCTCGCCCGTGGCCATCGGTGCCGCGGTGATCGCACTGGTGTGCGTGTTCTGCTCGCTGTTCGCGGGCTGGGTGGCGCCGCACAATCCGTTCGATCTGTCGACGCTCGAGCTGAGCGATGCGCGCCTGCCCCCGGGCTGGAGCGAAGGCGGCTCCTGGAAGTACCCGTTCGGCACCGACGACCAGGGCCGCGACATCCTCTCGGCGCTGATCTACGGCGCGCGCATCTCGCTGATCGTCGGCCTGGCTTCGGTAGCGCTCTCGGTGGTGGTGGGCGTGGCCCTCGGCCTGCTGGCGGGCTTCAAGGGCGGTTGGATCGACGCGGTGCTGATGCGCCTGTGCGACGTGATGCTGTCCTTCCCGGCCATCCTCGTGGCGCTGCTGATCGCGGGCGTGGGCCGGGCGGTGTTCCCGAACGCGCACGAATCGCTGGCCTTCGGGGTGCTGATCCTCTCCATCTCGCTCACGGGCTGGGTGCAGTATGCGCGCACGGTGCGCGGCTCCACGCTGGTGGAACGCAACAAGGAATACGTGCAGGCCGCGCGCGTGACGGGGGTGTCGTCCCTGCGCATCATGCGGCGCCACGTGCTGCCCAACGTGCTCGGGCCGGTGATGGTGCTGGCCACGATCCAGGTGGCGACGGCCATCATCACCGAGGCGACGCTGTCCTTCCTGGGCGTCGGGGCGCCGCCCACCTCGCCCTCGCTCGGCACGCTGATCCGCATCGGCAACGACTACCTGTTCTCGGGCGAGTGGTGGATCACGGTTTTCCCGGGCGTGATGCTGGTGCTGATCGCGCTCTCGGTGAACCTGCTGGGGGACTGGCTGCGCGATGCGCTCAATCCCCGCCTGCGCTAAAAAATGGGACGCAACCCCCTGAGCGGCTGCGCCGCTTCCCCCTTCTCTCGTCGCTGCGCGACGGGAAGGGGGACGCCGCCAGCGCGGCGGGGCGGCCCTTGCGCGGCGGCCCTGGTCTGGGCCGCGCTAATGCCACGCGCCATGCCGAAGCGCAATGCATAACGAATGGATGGTTTGCCATGTCCCTTCTTGAAGTCGAGAACCTCGTCGTCGAATTTCCGGGCCGCCGCGGTACGCTGCGCGCGCTGGACGACATTTCCTTTTCGATCGCGCCCGGAGAGATCCTCGGGGTGGTGGGTGAATCCGGTGCGGGCAAGTCGCTGACCGGCGCGGCCATCATCGGGCTGCTGGAGCCGCCGGGCCGCGTGGCGGGCGGGCGCATCGTGCTGCAGGGCGAGCGCATCGACGACCTGCCGCCGCAGAAGATGCGCCACGTGCGCGGACGGCGCATCGGTGCCATCTTCCAGGACCCGCTCACGTCGCTGAACCCGCTCTACACCGTGGGCCGGCAGCTCACCGAGACCATCCAGACGCACCTGCCGGTGAACGCCGCCGAGGCCCGCCGCCGGGCGATCCAGCTGCTCAAGGACACGGGCATTCCCGCGGCGGAGCAGCGCGTGGACCACTATCCGCACCAGTTCTCGGGCGGCATGCGCCAGCGCGTGGTGATCGCCCTGGCGCTGGCGGCGGAGCCGCAGCTCATCGTGGCCGACGAGCCCACGACGGCGCTGGACGTCTCCATCCAGGCGCAGATCATCCAGCTGCTGAAGAACATCTGCAAATCGCGCGGGGCGGCGGTGATGCTCATCACGCACGACATGGGCGTGATCGCGGAAACCTGCGACCGCGTCGCCGTGCTGTATGCGGGCCGCGTGGCCGAGATCGGGCCGGTGCACGAGGTGATCAACCACCCCGCGCATCCCTACACGGCGGGCCTGATGGCCTCCATTCCCGACATGGATCAGGACCGCGAGCGCCTGAACCAGATCGACGGCGCCATGCCGCGCCTCAACGCCATTCCCCGCGGCTGCGCCTTCAATCCGCGCTGCCCGCATGCCTTCGACCGCTGCCGCGAGGAGCGGCCGGAGCTGCTGTCCGCCGGGCCGACCCGCGCCGCGTGCTGGCTGCACGCCGAGGTGCCGAATGCGTCCGCCGCCATCCAGGAAGCCGTGTCATGAGCGAAACCGCACACACCCCTCCGAAGCAAACCGCCACCGCTGGCGCCACCGCCGCCGCGCCGCTGGTGCAGGCGCACGACCTCGCGAAGACCTTCGACGTCTCCGCGCCATGGCTCAACCGCGTGCTGGAGCGCAAGCCGCGCACGCTGCTGCATGCGGTGGACGGCGTGAGCTTCACCATCGAGCGGGGCCAGACCCTCGCGCTGGTCGGCGAGTCCGGCTGCGGCAAGAGCACCGTGGCGCGCCTGCTCGTCGGCCTGTACGAGCCCACGCGCGGCGGTCTCACCTTCGACGGCCAGGATGCGCACGCCGCCTTCAAGGGCAGGGACGCGCGCGCGATGCGCCAGCGCATCCAGATGATCTTCCAGGACCCATACGCCAGCCTGAACCCGCGCTGGATCGTGGAGGACATCATCGGCGAGCCGCTGCGCGAGCATGGGCTCATCACCGACAAGGCGCAGCTGCGGCAGCGCGTGGGCGAGCTGCTGCAGTCCGTCGGCCTCTCGCCGCTCGACATGGCGAAGTACCCGCACCAGTTCTCGGGCGGGCAGCGGCAGCGCATCTCGATCGCGCGGGCGCTGGCCACCGAGCCGGAGTTCCTCGTCTGCGACGAACCCACGTCGGCGTTGGACGTGTCCGTGCAGGCGCAGGTGCTCAACATCATGAAGGACCTGCAGCGCGAACGGCACCTCACGTACCTGTTCATCAGCCACAACCTCGCGGTGGTGCGCCACGTGAGCGACCAGGTGGGCGTGATGTACCTCGGGCGCCTGGTGGAGCTGGCGGACAAGCGCGAACTCTTCGCCGCGCCGCGCCATCCCTACACCCGCATGCTGCTGGATGCGATCCCGAAAATGCACGACACGGGCCGGGCCCGCACGCCGGTGCAGGGCGAGGTGCCGAATCCGCTCAACCCGCCGACCGGCTGCGCCTTCAACCCGCGCTGCCCCCACGCCAACGACCGCTGCCGCACGGAGCGTCCGCAGCTCATCGACGACGGCGGCACGCGCGTGGCGTGCCACGGGATCGAGGAAGGGCGGATTCCTTCGGCGGTCGCCGCCCTGGCCGACTGACGGGTCAGTTGAACCGGCCGTACGCTCCGCCCAGGCTGTAGCGGCCGGCGCCGAGCAGCATCACGGCCAGCGCGCCGAACAGGTACATGCCCTGCAGCTCCAGCGCCCAGCCGCCCTGCTGCGTCATGCTGGACAGCTGCCCCAGGTGGACGAGGCCGATCGCCACCACCATGTTGACGAAGATGATGGCCGCGCCGGCGCGGGTGAAGAGGCCGGCGATCACGAGCAGCGGCGCCAGCACCTCGCCGACGTACACCAGATAGCCCAGGGCGCCCGGCAGGCCGGCCTTCTCCAGCATGCCGGTGATGAAGCCCGCGCCGTGCTGCAGCTTGAAGATCCCGTGCAGCAGGATCAGCACGCCCAGCGCCAGGCGCAGCACGAGCTTGCCTGCATCGTCCATCGACGGTGCATGCACGTCATCGGGGGAGAGGCCGTTGCGGGCGTGGGCGGACGGGGGGGTCATGGTGTGCTCCTGGACAAAATGGGATTCGAAGCCGGCAGTGTGCAGGGCGGAATCCGCCCCGTCGGTGCGTTTTCGCACACTGTGGTCGCGTTCGATCGCCAGGTCTGTCGGAGGACACCGCGCCGCGCGCCCCGCCCGGTGCCGTTCAGGCCGCCGCCAATGCCGGAGCGTGTGCGCGCGGCAGCGCCGTCCGTAGGCGGCCCGCGCCCGACGCGCGCTCCGCCGCCGCCGCGGGAGCGGACTGCGGCTGGAGCCTGAACACCGCCACCAGCGTGTTGAGCTGTTCCGACTGCGAGCGGAGGCTGGCGGCCGCGGCGGCGCTCTGCTCCACGAGCGCGGCGTTCTGCTGCGTCACCTGGTCCAGGTGGTTCACGGCCTCTCCCACTTGGCCGATGCCGGTGCTCTGTTCGGCGGAGGCGTTGGCGATCTCGCTGATCAGGGTGCCGACCTGCCGGACCTGCGCGACGATGTCGTCCATGCTGCGGCCCGCTTGCCCCACCAGCTGGCTGCCGCTGTCCACCTTCGCCACGCTGTCCGCGATCAGGCCCTTGATCTCCCGCGCCGCCTGGGCGGACCGCTGCGCCAGCGTGCGCACCTCGCTCGCCACCACGGCGAAGCCGCGGCCCTGTTCGCCGGCGCGCGCCGCTTCCACGGCGGCATTCAGCGCCAGGATGTTGGTCTGGAAGGCGATCGAGTCGATGACGCCGGTGATGTCCGCGATCTTGTTCGACGCGGACGCGATGCCCTGCATGGTTTCCACCACGCTGCCCACCAGGGTGCCGCCCTGTTCCGCGGCCTGGGTGGCGCGGGCCGCCAGCTGGTTGGCTTCCCGGGCGGTATCGGAATTCGTCTTCACGGTGCTGCTCAGTTCCTCCATCGACGCCGCGGTTTCCTCCAGGCTGCTGGCCTGCTGCTCGGTGCGATGGCTGAGGTCGGCATTGCCCATGGCGATTTCCGCGGCGCCGGTGGCGATGTTCTCGCTGCTGTGGCGCACCTGGCCCACCATGGAAACGAGCTGCTGGTTCATGTGCTGCAGTGCCTGCAGCAGCGCGGCCGGCTCATCCTTGCCCTCGACGTGGAAGGAGGTCGTCAGGTCGCCCTGCGCCACGGCCGAGGCGATCGACACTCCGGTGACTAGGGGCAGGGTGATGGACCGCGTCACCGCCACGGCCAACACGAGGCCGCACAGGATCGACACGGCGATCAGTGCGCTGAACACGATTACTGCCCGCTGGTAGCCCTCGTTCGCGGCCGCGGCGGCAGTGTTTCCCCCTTCTTCGTTCAGCTTCACCAACTGATTCAGCGTGTCCACCAGCTCCATGAAGGCCTTGGCGGACTCCCCGGTGGCCAGGGCGCCCGCAGTAGCCGTCGAACTGCCGCCCTCGTCCAGCAGCGTGACGAGGCGGCGTTCGAGCGCGCGATAGCTCTCCAGTTGCGTACCGAAGAGATCGTAGAGCTTCTTTTCCTCCGGCGAGGAGACCAGCTTCTCGTAGTTGGCAAGGCCGCGCGGCAGTTGTTCGTCCATCGCCGCTTTCTGGGCTGCGAGTTGGCGTTGGCGGCCCTCGGGCGTGGCTTCCAGGATGCGGCGCAGGCTGGCGCGGCGGCCGCTGTTCAGCTGGCTGCGCAACTCGCCGATCGCCTTGACGCTCGGCAGCCAATTGGTGCCGAGTTCATTGGCGTGGTAGTTGATGCTGCGGATCTGGACGATGCCGAACAGCCCCAACCCCAGCAATAGCGCTAGCAGGGCACCGAAGCCCATGGCGAGGCGGGTGCCAATCTTGACTTGGCGGAGGATTTGCATGGAAGAACTCCCTTGTGTGTGCTTGATATTCGGATCATATTTATCAAACTTAAAGGGTTCTTACTGCCAGTCATGGATATTTCCTCATGATGGAATTGTTAAAACTAAATCGCTTACGGCTGAGTCAGGTGGGTGGGATTCCTTTGGTGCTTTTGGTTTATTATCAAATTAATCATTTCAACCATGTTCTTGGGGAGGCGGCGCGGTCAGGTGCTCGCACAGCACCGTGAGGATCTCGTCCGACAGTGCAGGCCGTCCGTCGGCCGTGGCGCGCGCCAGCACCATCCCCCCAACCATCGTGGCGAGCATCTGGATCGCGCGCTCGCGGCCCTCCACGCTCGGCGGAGCGGAAGGGTCCAGTCCCTCGACCATCCGGGCGAAGCGTCCGATATTGCGCTCGATGCCCTGCGCGAACACCGCGGAGAGATCGCCGCCTGCGCGTGCCGCGTCCACGGCCAGCGCCGCGACCGGGCAGCCTTCGCCGGGATGGTCGCGGTGCGCGGAAGAAAGGTAGCTCTTCACCCGGCCGGCAAGGCCCGGAGCGCCGTTGCTGCCGTCTGACTGCACGCCGTCCGGCGGCGCGATCGACCAGTCGAACGCGCGCGCACAGGCTTCCCGCACCAAGGCATCCTTGTTCTCGAAGTGCCGGTACAGGCCCCCATGGGTCAGGCCCGCATGGCGCGTGATGTCGGCCACGCCGACACCCGCCAGGCCGTGTTCGCGGTATAGACGCGCCGCCGCATCGAGGATGCCCTGGCGATTCGCCGACGACTGTGCCTTGGAGACTTTCATGCAAATCCTTTTTTGATGATGGTCGTACGCATTGGTTGATTGGATGTTTATGATGATGATCGTCATCATAATTCCCGTTCACTATGCACGCTTCGCCATCCCAAACCACCCGCACCCCCGGCCGCCCATACGCCAACGGTGACGGCATGCTGTTGCGCCGCGTGGTCGTCACCGGTATGGGGTTGGTGTCGCCACTGGGCTGCGGCGCCGAGCTGGCTTGGCGCCGCCTGCTGGACGGGGGCTCGGGGCTGCGGCGCCTGCCCGATGCGGTGGTCGAGGGCTTGGCCGCCAAGGTCGGGGGCGTGGTACCCCCGCGGGCGGAGGACCCGGAAGGCGGCTGGGAGCCCGAGGCGGTCGCTTCCGCCAAGGACCTGCGCAAGATGGACCGCTTCATTCCCTTCGCACTCGGGGCGGCGCAGGAGGCGCTCGCACAGGCGGGCTGGGCCCCGGTGGAGGCTTCGGCCCGGCAGCGCACCGCCACCGTGATCGCCTCGGGCATCGGCGGCTTCGGCGCCATCGCCGAAGCGGTGCGGACCACCGATGCGCGCGGCCCCGGCCGCCTGTCGCCCTTCACCGTGCCGTCGTTCCTCGTCAATCTGGCGGCAGGCCATGTCTCGATCCGCCACGGCTTCCAGGGCCCGCTCGGCGCCCCCGTGACGGCCTGCGCCGCGGGCATCCAGGCCCTGGGCGACGGTGCCCGGATGATCCGCACCGGCGAGGCCGACGTGGCCGTCTGCGGCGGCACGGAAGCCGCCATCGACCGCGTCAGCCTGGGCGGCTTCGCCGCGGCGAAGGCGCTGTCCA
Source organism: Acidovorax sp. PRC11 (assembly GCF_031844105.1). Taxonomy (NCBI): domain Bacteria; kingdom Pseudomonadati; phylum Pseudomonadota; class Betaproteobacteria; order Burkholderiales; family Comamonadaceae; genus Acidovorax; species Acidovorax sp. PRC11. The sequence goes on from NZ_JAUZUQ010000005.1 coordinate 171,173, forward strand.
CCGGGTTCACCGACCACCCCGACCAGGCTTCCCGCCCCTTCGATGCCGCGCGCGACGGCTTCGTGATGGGGGAGGGTGCGGGCGTGCTCGTGCTCGAATCGCTGGATCACGCTCTCTCGCGCGGCGCGATGCCGCTGGCCGAGGTGATGGGCTACGGCACTTCCGCAGATGCCCACCACATCACCTCCGGCCCGGAAGACGGCGACGGCGCGCGGCGGGCCATGGCGCTGGCCCTGGCCCAGGCGGGGCTGGCGCCGGGGCAGGTGCAGTACCTGAATGCCCACGCCACCTCCACCTATGTGGGCGACCGCGGGGAGCTGGCCGCGGTCCGCAGCCTGTTCGGCACCGAGGGCGTGCTCGCGATCAGCTCGACCAAGGCCGCCACCGGCCACCTGCTCGGCGCTGCCGGCGCGGTGGCCGCCATCTTCACGGCGCTGGCACTGCGCGACCAAGTGGTTCCCGCCACGCGCAACCTCGTGCAGCCCGATCCGCTCGCCGAAGGCCTCGATCTGGTGGCCGGCGCCTCGCGCGCCATGCCGCTGCATTACGCTGTGGTGAATGGCTTCGGCTTCGGCGGCGTGAACGCCTCGCTGGTGCTCGGGCGCTGGACGCCCGCGGCCGCATAGCGCGGGCCGCCGGTTCGCGGCCTCAGGTGTAGCGCTTGGCGCGCAGGTTGTCCTTCATCTGCTGCAGGCGCGGCTGCAGCGGCTCACCGATGCGCAAGGCCACGCAGGTGGCGAGCACGTCGATCACCAGCAGGTGCAGCAGCCGCGAGACCATCGGACTGTAGCGGTCGTAGCCTTCCGGATGGTCCGCCGCGAGGTGGATGTGGCAGGCACTCGCCAGGGGCGAGCCGCTCGCGGTGATGGCGATGGTGGTGGCGCCGTTCCTGCGCGCGATGTCGGCGGCATCCATCAGGTCGCGCGTACGGCCGGAGTTGGAGACGATCACCACGCAGTCGCCCGGGCCGAGCAGGGTGGCGCTCATCACCTGCATGTGGCCGTCGCTGGTGCTGATGCTGGTCACGCCCAGGCGGAAGAACTTGTGCTGCGCGTCCTGCGCCACGATGCCCGAATTGCCCGCGCCGTAGAACTCGATCCGCCGGCCCGTCTGCCACGTGGCGGCGATCGCGCCGGCGGCCTGCTCGATGGCCTTGGTGCTCGCCGCATTGCGGTACTGCAGGAACGCGGCGACGGCGTTGTCCACCACCTTCACCAGCACGTCGCCGGTCTTGTCGTCGGCGTCCACGCTGCGGTGGATGAACGGCACCCCCTCGCTCACGCTGCCCGCGAGCTTCAGCTTGAAATCGGCCAGCCCGTCATAACCCATGCTGCGGCAGAAACGCACCACCGTGGGCTTGCTCACCCCCGCCCGCGCCGCCAGCTCCCGCACCGGCAGCCGCGCGAACGCGCGCGCGTCCTGCAGCACCAGCTGGCCCACCCGCTGCTCGGCAGGGGCCAGCGAGGGCAGGGAGGCGGTGATGCGTTCGAGCATGTCAGCAGTCCCGTGCGAAGGCTGGAGGGTACGGGATGAGTGCCACTGCCCATAGCCCGTGAAACTGGCGCGGCCTCACCCGTCGAATGGCCGCGGAGCAGGCCACGCCAGCAGACGCCGCGGAACCGGCTTTTCCGGGCCGCTGGCGTCGTCTCCCTGCCCGCCGTGCGACGCACGGCGAGAGCGGGAAGATGCGGCGCAGCCGCTCAGGGGGGTGTCTCACGACTCCTCCATCCAGCTATGCCCCTCGCGTGCCACCATGGCGCTCGCGGCACTGGGCCCCCAGCTGCCGGCGGAATAGGGCCGGGGGCCGTCTTCCGAGTCGCGCCACGACTGCATGATGGGCTCGACCCAGCGCCACGCGGCTTCCTGCTCGTCGGCGCGCACGAAGAGGTTCAGCCGCCCGGCGATCACGTCGAGCAGCAGGCGTTCATAGGCGCCCACGCGCTCCGTGCCGAAGCGCTGCTCGAAGTCCAGGTCCAGATGCACCGGCGCCAGGGCCTGCACTTCGGAGATGCGCATGCCGCGCTTTTCCTGGCCGGCGGCGAACAGGTGCAGCGCCACGCCATCGCGCGGCTGCAGGTGGATCACCAGGCGGTTGGCGGTGCCCAGCGGCGTGCGGTAGATCGCATGCGGCGTGGGCCGGAAGTTGATGGCGATGTGCGCCTCGTGCGCGGCGAGGCGCTTGCCCGTGCGGATGTAGAAGGGCACGCCCGCCCAGCGCCAGTTGGCGATCTCGGTGCGCAGCGCCACGAAGGTCTCGGTGCGGCTGTCGGCGGGCACGCCGTCTTCCTCCGTGTAGCCGCGCACGCGCTCGCCGCCCAGCGAGCCGGCGGTGTACTGGCCGCGCACCACGTCGCGCGACAGCGAGGCGGGCGACCAGGGCACGAGCGAGCGCAGCACCTTGAGCTTCTCGTCGCGGATGGCGTCCGCATGGGCGTTGATCGGCGGCTCCATGCCGATCGCGCACAGCAGCTGCAGCGCGTGGTTCTGCACCATGTCGCGCAGTGCCCCGGTGCCGTCGTAGAAGGCGCCGCGCTTTTCCACGCCGAGCCGTTCGGCCATGGTGATCTCGATGCTGGCCACCGTCTCGCGGCGCCAGAGCGGCTCGAACAGTGCATTGCCGAAGCGCAGCGCGAGCAGGTTCTGCACCGACGGTTTGCCGAGGTAATGGTCGATGCGGAAGATCTGCTCTTCGTCGAACACACGGCGCACGGCGGCGTTGATCGCGCGGTTGGAGGCCAGGTCGTGGCCCAGCGGCTTTTCCAGCACCACGCGCGTGTGCCGCGTGGCGAGCCCCGCGGCACCCAGCTGCTCGCAGGCGGTGGTGAAGAGGCCCGGCGCGGTCGCGAGGTACATCACCACCGTGTCGGCCTGGCGCTCGCCGAGCCGTGCCGCCAGGGCGGCATAGTCGGCGGGCTTGGAGAGGTCCATCCGCTGGAAGTGGAGCAGCGCAGCGAAGCGCTCGAACTCCTCGGCGCTGGGCCGCTTGTCGCCTTCCACCGCCGCGAACCGGCTGGCGATGAGTTCGCGGTAGGCCGCGTCGCTCAGGTCGTCGCGCGCCACGCCGATGATGCGGCCGTCCGCCGGCAGCGAGCCGTGCCGGAACGCCTGGAAGAGGGCCGGCAGCAGCTTGCGCCATGCCAGATCGCCCGTGCCGCCGAACAGGACCAGATCGAAACTCATTGCCGCCGCGCTCCCGAAGTCTGAAGGTGTGATGGATGGAAAACGAAACCGGAACGGCGCGGGCACAACCCGCGCGGCCGTGGCGGCATGTTACCGAGTTTCACGTCGGGGTGCCGGCTGACAGGGCTCCCGGTTACATCGGCCCTACACTCGCCGGTGGCGCAGCGCGCGGTTCCGGGCCCTTTCTTACCAGGGCACGGCAGTCCACCGCGACCGCCCCCAACCACCCGGAGGATTGCATGAATCAACTCGACGCCCTCAAGCAGGTCACCACCGTGGTGGCCGACACGGGCGACTTCCGCCAGCTCGGCGCGTACCGCCCCCAGGACGCGACCACCAATCCGTCGCTGATCCTGAAAGCCGTGCAGAAGGCCGATTACGCTCCCCTGCTGCAGGAATCGGTGGAGCGCTGGCGCGGCCGCGCGCTCGACGAGATCATGGACCGGCTCATCGTGCGCTTCGGCTGCGAGATCCTCTCGCTGATCCCCGGCCGGGTTTCGACCGAAGTGGACGCGCGCCTGTCCTTCGACACCATGGCCACGGTGACGCGCGGCGAGCGCATCATCGATCTCTACCGCGCCGAAGGCGTGGACAGCGCCCGCGTGCTCATCAAGATCGCCGCCACCTGGGAAGGCATCGAGGCCGCGCGCATCCTGGAAGAGCGCGGCATCCACACCAACCTCACGCTGCTGTTCTCGCCCGTGCAGGCCGTGGCCTGCGGCGCCGCCAAGGTGCAGCTGATCTCGCCCTTCGTGGGCCGCATCTACGACTGGTACAAGAAGCAGGCCGGCGCGCAGTGGGACGAGGCCGCGATGGCCGGCGCCAACGACCCGGGCGTGCAGTCGGTGCGCCAGATCTACCAGTACTACAAGCACTTCGGCATCCGCACCGAAGTCATGGGCGCGAGCTTCCGCAACGTGGGCCAGATCACGGCGCTCGCCGGCTGCGACCTGCTCACCATCGCGCCCGAACTGCTCGCCCAGCTGGCGGCGTCCGAAGAGCCCCTGGAACGCGCGCTCGACCCGGCTTCCGCGAAGGACCTGGAACTGCAGCCCGTGCAGTACGACGAACCGGGCTTCCGCTACGCGCTCAACGCCGACGCCATGGCCACCGAGAAGCTGGCCGAGGGCATCCGCGCCTTCGCGGCCGACGCGGCCAAGCTGGAGCAGATGGTCCTGGCCGCATGACGGGGATGACCGCCATGACGATGCCCGTTTCCACTCCCGTTCCCGACCGCGTGCGCTGCGACCGCACCGCCGCCTGGGCCGCGCTGCAGGCGCACTACGACGCCGCCGGCCGCGCCTTCGACATCCGCCAGGCATTTGCGGCCGATCCGCAGCGTTTCGGCCGGTTCAGCCAGGAGGCGCCCCACGTCTTCGCCGATCTGTCCAAGAACCGCATCGGCGCGGACACGGAATCCCTGCTGCTGCAACTGGCACGCGAATGCGGCCTGGAGGGCTGGCGCGACGCGATGTTCGCGGGCGAGGCCATCAACCACACCGAGCAGCGCGCCGTCATGCACTGGCTGCTGCGCGAGCCCGGCGCGGCGCTGGAGGCCGCGGGCACCGGCGCACCGGAACTGGTCGCCGAGGGCCTGCGCGACGTGCACGCCACGCTCCAGGCGATGCTGGACTTCGCCGAGCGCGTGCGCGCCGACGACACCATCACCGACATCGTCAACATCGGCATCGGCGGCTCGGACCTGGGCCCGTCGATGGTGACCAAGGCGCTGGACGACCTGCGCCATCCGGGCAAGCGCCTGCACTTCGTCTCCAACGTCGACGGGGCCGAGCTGGGCAGCCTGCTGCCCGAACTGCGGCCGCAGAACACGCTGTTCCTGATCGCCTCCAAGACCTTCACCACCGCGGAGACCATGACCAACGCGCACGCCGCGCGGGCCTGGTTCCTGCAGCAGGGCGGCGGCGGGGAGGCGGTGGGCCGGCATTTCGCGGCCCTCACCACGAACATCGAAGCGGCGTCCGCCTTCGGCATCGACACCACCTTCGGTTTCTGGGACTGGGTGGGCGGGCGCTATTCGCTCTGGTCGGCCATCGGCCTGCCGATCGCGATCGCCATCGGCGCCGAGGGTTTCCGCGGCCTGCTGGCGGGCGCGCATGCGATGGACGTCCACTTCCGCACGGCGCCGCTGGAGCGCAACCTGCCGGTGCGCCTGGGGCTGCTGGACGTCTGGTACCGCAACTTCCACGGCTTCGCGACGCGCAGCGTGGCCCCCTACAGCCATGCGCTGCGCCGGCTGCCGGCCTACCTGCAGCAGCTGGAGATGGAGAGCAACGGCAAAGGCGTGGACGCGCAGGGGGAGACGCTGCCCTTCGCCACCTCGCCCGTGGTCTGGGGCGAGCCCGGCACCAACGGCCAGCACGCCTTCTTCCAGATGATCCACCAGGGCCCGGACATCGTGCCGGTGGAGTTCATCGTGATGCGCGAGCCCGGGCGCGGCCTGCCGGAGCAGCATCCCCGCCTCGTGGCGAACGCGCTCGCGCAGGCCAAGGCGCTGATGCACGGCAAGGAGAGCGACGACGGCCACCGCCGCTTCACGGGCAACCGGCCCAGCACCTTCCTGGTGCTCGACCGGCTCGACCCCGCATCGCTGGGCGCGCTGATCGCGCTCTATGAGCACCGCGTCTTCGTGAGCGGCGCTCTCTGGGGCATCAACAGCTTCGACCAGTGGGGGGTGGAACTGGGCAAGGTGCTGGCCAAGGACCTGGAACCCCGGCTGGCTTCGGGCGATGCCGAAGGGCTGGACGCCTCCACCGGCGGCCTGCTGCGGCGCCTCCAGGCGCGGGGCTGATTCCCGGCGTTTCCTGCCTTCGCTCCAGGACGACAGCCCGCCCCGTGCGGGCTGTCTGCTTTGCGGGCCCCGGTACCGGTTTTCCATGCTGTGTTGCATGGATTAGGGAATATCCCAGTCGATAGGTGCAAGAAAGTACCGATCGCGGTCGAGCCAGTACCAGGATGACGGGCACACTTTGTCCAGAATTCCCCCACGGCGACCTGCTGCACAAGAACGCGGGCGTCGCTCACCCAAGGAGACAGACATGAAGCGTTTTCTGAAAGCGGGCTTCGTCCTGGCAGTGGCTGGCACGGCCGGCATGTCGCAGGCCGCCACCGAACTCGTCATCGCCACCGTGAACAACGGCCACATGATCGAGATGCAGAAGCTCACCCCCTTCTTCGAGAAGGCCAACCCCGACATCAAGCTCAAGTGGGTCACGCTGGAAGAGGGCACGCTGCGCCAGCGCGTGACCACCGACATCGCCACCAAGGGCGGCCAATTCGACGTGATGACCATCGGCCTCTACGAAGCGCCGATCTGGTCGAAGAAGGGCTGGCTCAAGCCCATCGCCACGGACGCCGCCTACGACGTCGACGACCTGCTGCCGGCCATCCGCAGCGGGCTGTCGCGCGAGGGCAAGCTCTACGCGGCCCCGTTCTACGGCGAAAGCTCCATGCTCATGTACCGCAAGGACCTGGCCGACAAGGTGGGCGTGAAGTTCTCCGAGCAGCCCACCTGGGCCGAGGTGAAGGCCTTCGCCGACAAGGCCAATGACCCCAAGGCGGGCGTCTATGGCATGTGCCTGCGCGGCAAGCCCGGCTGGGGCGACAACATGGCCTTCCTCTCCACGCTGGTCAACACCTACGGCGGCCAGTGGTTCGACACGGCCTGGAAGCCGCAGCTCGACACCAGGCCCTGGCAGGAAGCCATCAGCTTCTACGTCGATCTGATGAAGAAGGACGGCCCTCCGGGCGCATCGGCCAACAGCTTCAACGAGAACCTGGCGCTCTTCAGCGAGGGCAAGTGCGCGGCCTGGGTGGATGCCACCATCGCCGCATCCTTCATCAGCGATCCCAAGCAGTCCAAGGTGGCCGACAAGGTGGCCTTCGCCCAGGCGCCCGTGGCCGCCACGCCCAAGGGCGCGAACTGGCTGTGGTCGTGGAACCTGGCCATTCCGGCCAGCTCGTCGAAGGACGACGCGGCGCAGAAGTTCATCCGCTGGGCCACGTCCAAGGACTACATCGCGCTGGTCGCCAAGGAGGCGGGCTGGGCTGCGGTGCCCACCGGCACGCGCAAGTCGACCTATGCGAACCCCGAATTCCAGAAGGTGGCCCGGTTCGCCGCCGCCGAGCTCAAGGCCATCGATTCGGCCAACCCGAACCCGGGTGAGAACACCCTGCCGAAATCGCCCTATGCCGGCGTGCAGTACGCGGCGATTCCCGAGTTCCAGGCGATCGGCGTGGGCGTGGGCCAGCAGATGAGCGCGGCGCTGGCGGGCAAGGTCAGCGTCGAGCAGGCCCTGAAGACCTCGCAGACGCTCGCAGAGCGCGAAATGAAGAAGGCGGGCTACTACAAGTGAGAGGCGGGCAGGAGCGGGAAGCCGCTCGCCCGAAGACGCCATGACAAGACTCCTGCCCCGCGCCCTCATGGCGCCCGCGGTGCTCACGCTGCTGGCGTGGATGATCGTGCCGCTCGCGATGACGGTGTATTTCTCCACCGTCAGCTACAACCTGCTGCAGCCGGGCGAGCATCCATTCGTGGGCCTGGAGAATTTCCAGTACTTCATCACCGACCCGGACTTCTGGCCGGCGGTGTGGAACACGCTGCTGCTCATCGGCAGCGTGATCGGCATCACCCTGGTGCTGGGCGTGCTGCTCGCGCTGCTGGTGAACGATCCCTTCCCGGGCCGCGGCATCGTGCGCGTGCTGCTGATCTCGCCCTTCTTCGTCATGCCCGCGGTGAACGCGCTGCTGTGGAAGCACATGATGATGAACCCCATCTACGGCATCCTGGCCGACGTCTGGCGCTTCTTCGGGGCGGCGCCCATCGACTGGATGACCGACTACCCGCTGCTGTCGGTGATCGTCATGGTGGCCTGGCAGTGGCTGCCCTTCGCGTGCCTGATCTTCATCACCTCGCTGCAGTCGCTGGACCGCGAACAGATGGAGGCCGCCCGCATGGACGGCGCGAACGCGCTGCAGCGCTTCTTCTACCTCGTGGTCCCGCACCTGGGCCGGCCCATGGCGGTGGTGGTCATGATCGAGATGATCTTCCTCCTGAGCGTGTTCGCCGAGATCGCCATCACCACCAGCGGCGGCCCGGGCAACGCCAGCACCAACATGACCTACCTGATCTTCAAGCAGGCGCTCATGAACTTCGACGTGGGCGTGGCCTCGGCGGGCGCGCTGTTCGCCGTGGTGCTGGCGAACATCGTGGCGGTGTTCCTGATCCGCATCGTCGGCAAGAACCTGGACTGAGAAGGCAGATGACCACCATGCAAGCCCCTTCCTCCGCCGACGGCCGCCTCGCGCTCGCCGTCCGCACCGTGGCCGCCTGGGGCGCCGCGCTGCTGCTGTTCTTCCCGCTCGCATGGCTGTTCCTCACGGCCTTCAAGACCGAGCTGCAGGCCATCCACGTGCCGCCGCTCTTCGTCTTCGAGCCCACGCTGGACAACTTCGGAGAGGTGCAGCGGCGCAGCGACTACCTGCTGTATGCACGCAACTCGCTCATCACCAGCCTGGGCTCGACCGTGCTGGGCCTGCTGATCGCGGCGCCCGCGGCCTATTCGATGGCGTTCTTCCGCACCCGCAGGACGCGCGACATCCTGATGTGGATGCTGTCCACCAAGATGATGCCGGCCGTGGGCGCGCTGGTGCCCATCTACGTGCTCGCGCAGACCGCCGGCCTGCTGGATTCGCTCACCGCGCTCACCATCGTGTTCACGCTGTCCAACCTGCCGATCATGGTCTGGATGCTCTACAGCGCCTACAAGGACATCCCGCACGAGATCCTCGAAGCCGCGCGCATGGACGGCGCGGGCCTCTGGGCCGAGTTCCGCCACGTCGTGCTGCCGCTGTCGGTGGGCGGCATGGCATCCACGGGCCTCCTGTGCCTGGTGCTGAGCTGGAACGAGGCCTTCTGGGCGCTCAACCTCACCTCCGCCAAGGCCGGCACGCTGGCCACGCTGATCGCCTCCTACTCCAGCCCCGAAGGCCTCTTCTGGGCCAAGCTCTCGGCCGCCTCGCTGATGGCCATCGCGCCCATCGTGGTGTTCGGCTGGTTCAGCCAGAAGCAGCTGGTGCAGGGCCTGACCTTCGGCGCCGTCAAGTGACGCGCAGAAGACCTCCGCAAGAAAGGCAGACATCCTCCATGGCCTACCTCGAACTCCAGGGCATCCGCAAGCGCTTCGGCGATGCCGACATCATCCAGGGCGTGGATCTGCAGATCCGCAAGGGCGAATTCATCGTCTTCGTGGGGCCCTCGGGCTGCGGCAAGTCCACGCTGCTGCGGCTGATCGCGGGGCTCGAACCCATCACCAGCGGCAGCCTGATGCTGGACGGGCGCGACATCACGCACACGCCCTCGGGCAAGCGCGACCTGGCGATGGTCTTCCAGAGCTACGCGCTCTATCCGCACATGAGCGTGTACGACAACATGTCCTTCGCGCTCAAGCTCGCGGGCGTCGCCAGGGACGAGATCCGGACCAAGGTCGAGCATGCGGCCCGCACGCTCAACCTCACGCAGTACCTGGAACGCACGCCCAAGGAACTCTCGGGCGGCCAGCGCCAGCGCGTGGCCATCGGCCGCGCCATCGTGCGCCAGCCCAAGGTCTTCCTGTTCGACGAGCCGCTCTCCAACCTGGACGCGGCCCTGCGCGGCAACACCCGGGTCGAGATCCACAAGCTGCACCGCGCCCTGGGGGCCACCACCATCTACGTGACGCACGACCAGGTCGAGGCCATGACGCTGGCCGACCGCGTGGTGGTGCTGAAGGACGGCCTCATCGAGCAGGTCGGCACGCCCCTGGAGCTGTACGACCGCCCCGCCAACCGTTTCGTCGCGCAGTTCATCGGCATGCCGTCGATGAACATGGTCGCGGCCCGCGCCATCCCGAGCTTCGCCGCGGCCACCGGCGGTGCGCTGCCGGACGACGGCTTCCTGGGCGTCCGGCCCGAAGGGCTGCGCGTGCACCGCGGCCCGCAGGAAGACCGGGGCGTGCCGGGCCGCGTCGAGCTGATCGAGGCCCTGGGCGCCGACACGCTCATCCACGTCGACGTGGGCGGCGTGCCGCTCGTCGCGCGGCAGAACGAGCGCACGCCGCTGCAGCCGGGCGACCCGGTGGCGGTGGAGCTCGACCCTGCGGTGCTGCACTGCTTCGACCGCGGTGGCCGGGCCGTGCACGCGGGCCGTTCCTGAGCCTTTCCATCCCATCCGCCCACTCTTCACCCATTTTCCTGAGCGACATCGCCGTGACCCCTGCCCACCTTCCTCCGGCCCCCACGGAATTCACCCTGCTTCACCTGGGCCTGGGTGCGTTCCACCGTGCGCACCAGGCCGTCTACCTGCAGCGGCTCATCGACGCGGGCGATGCGCGCTGGTCGATCTCGGGCGCCAACATCCGTCCCGACCTGCCCGAGGTGATCGCCGCGCTGCAGGCGCAGGGCGGCCGGTACACGCTGGAGACCGTATCGCCCGCGGGCGATTACTGCTACGAGCCGATCGATGCCCTGCGCGAGGTGCTGCCGTGGGACCCGGAGCTCACCGCCGTGGTCGCGCGCGGGGCGGCACCCTCCACGCGCATCGTCTCCTTCACCGTGACCGAGGCGGGCTACTACCTGGATGCCCGGGGCCGGCTCGACCTCGGATTCGCCGAACTGGTGTCCGACATCGACCGCGCGCGGCGTGGCGAGGCGGGCAGCGGAGGGGAGGGCAGGGGCACCACGATCTACGGCGCCGTCACCGCGATCCTGCGCGCGCGCCGCGCTGCGGACGCGGGGCCGGTCACGCTGCTCAACTGCGACAACCTGCGCCACAACGGCGACCGCTTCCGGGCCGGCCTGCTCGAATTCGTCGAGCGTGCAGGCGATCCCGGCCTGCTGGCCTGGGTACAGGCCCACACCACCTGTCCGAACGCCATGGTGGACCGCATCACGCCGCGCGCGCCGGCCGAATTGCGCGCCCGCGTGCAGGCCGCCACCGGCCGCGATGACGCCGCCGCCATCACCGCCGAGCGCTTCATCCAGTGGGTGATCGAAGACCGTTTCGTGGCCGGACGGCCCGCGTGGGAGCGCGTGGGCGTGGAGATGGTCGACGACGTTCAGCCTTACGAAGAGGCCAAGATCCGCCTGCTCAACGCCACGCACAGCTGCATCGCCTGGGCGGGCACGCTCGTGGGGCTGCAGTTCATCCACGAAGGCACGCACGACGCCGCCATCCGGCAGATGGCCTACGACTACGTGACCGACGACGCCATTCCCTGCCTGGACCGCCCCGGCCAGCCCAGCCCGGTCGATCTGCCCGCCTACCGCGACGTGGTGCTCGACCGCTTCGGCAACCCCGCCATCCGCGACACCAACCAGCGCGTGGCCATGGACGGCTTCTCGAAGATTCCCGGCTTCATCGCGCCCACCGTGCGCGAGCGCCTGGCCGCCGGCCAGGGCATCGACAGCGTGGCCATGCTGCCCGCGCTGTTCCTGGCCTTCCTGCAGCGCTGGCACCGCGGCAGCCTGCCCTATGCCTACCAGGACCAGGGCATGGACGAAGCCGTGGCGCATGCCATCTGCGATGCGGCCGCCCCCGTCGCGGCGATGTGCGCGGATGCCGGCCTCTGGGGCGACATCGCGGGCGATGCCCGCCTCGTCGATGCCATGCGCCGCGCCAGCGGGCGCGTAGCGCGATTCATTCAATCCAGGAGCTGAACCACCATGACCACCTCTCTTCGTTTGCAAGGCCGCCACGTGCTGCTGACCGGAGCCGGTGGCGGGATCGGCCTGGCCGTGGCCGAAGCGTGCCTGGCCGAAGGCGCCCGGTGCAGCGTCGTCGACCGCGGCGCGGCGGTGCCCGCCGAAGTGGCCGCGCTGCAGCAGCGCCACCCCGGGCGCCTCGCGTACATCGGCGCCGACATCACCGAGCCCGGCGCCATCGCCCGCCTGCTGGCCGAAGCCATCGCCGCCTTCGGCCCCGTCCACACGCTGTTCAACAACGCTGCGGTGTTCGACCTGGCGCCGCTGCTGGACAGCGACGAGGCCTCGTTCGACAAGCTGTTCGCCGTCAACGTCAAGGGCATGTTCTTCGTGATGCAGGCCGTGCTGCGCCACATGGTGGAAGCCGGCACGCAGGGCGCGTCGGTCATCAACATGGCCTCGCAGGCCGGCCGGCGCGGCGAGGCGCTGGTGTCGCACTACTGCGCCACCAAGGCGGCCGTCATCAGCTATACGCAGAGCGCGGCGCTCGCCATGGCGCCGCACGGCATCCGCGTCAACGGCATCGCGCCCGGCGTGATCGACACGCCCATGTGGGCGCACGTGGACAGCCTTTTCGCCCGGGCCGAAGGGCTGCCCATCGGCGAGAAGAAGCGCCAGGTGGGCCTGGCCGTGCCGCTGGGCCGCATGGGCGACCCGCGCGACGTGGCCGGCGCCGCCGTATTCCTCGCCAGCGACGAGGCCCGCTACATCACCGCCCAGACGCTCAACGTCGACGGCGGCAACGTCATGAGCTGAAGGCCCTGCGATGAACGCCACCGACTTCCATCTCTACATCGACAGCGCCGACATCGCGCAGATCGAAGCCTGCCTGCCGCACCCGGTCATCCACGGCGTGACCACCAACCCCACGCTGCTGCGCCGTGCCGGCGTGTCGCGCGCCGACGTGCCCGGGCTGCTGGCCCGCTGCATCGAGCGGGGCGCCCGGCAGGTGCAGGCCCAGGTCCATTCCGCGGAGGCGGACGGCATGCTCGAAGACGCGCGCGGACTGCTGCGGCACTTCGACGCAGGCCAGCTGGTGGTGAAGATTCCCGCCACGCGCCAGGGCCTGCAGGCCGGCGCGCACCTCATCGCCCAGGGCGTGCCCGTCACCTGGACGGCCGTCTATGCGCTGGAGCAGGCGCACTTCGCGGCGCAGCTGGGCGCGGCCTATGCGGCCCCCTACCTGGGCCGCCTCAACGATTCCGGCGTGGACGGCCTGGCGCGCATCGCGCAGATGCAGGCCCTGGTGGCCCAGGCCCCTGCCGCACGCGCGCGCACACGCCTGCTGGTGGCCAGCGTGCGATCGCGCGATGCGTACCTCGCGCTGCTGCAGCTCGGCGTGGGTGCGATCACCATCCCGCCGCACCTGTTCGCCGAACTGACGGACCACCCGGCCACGCTGGAGGCCGAGCGCGGCTTCCTGGCCGACGCGGCCGCCTGCTGAACGAACGCACGATGAACGACACCGAGGAGCGGCGCCGATGCGCATAGCCTTCATGGGCGAGGCCCTGATCGATTTCACCTCCCAGGACGGCGGCGACGCCGCGCTGCGCTTCGCGGGCCATGTGGGCGGCTCCCCGCTCAACGCGGCCATCGCCGGCGCGCGGCTGGGCCAGCCCACGGGCCTGCTCACCCAGCTGTCCACCGACCTCTTCGGCGAGCGCATCCTGGGCTACCTGCAGCGCAACGGGGTCGACACGCGCTTCGTGCCGCGCAGCGCCGCGCCCTCCACCCTGGCCTTCGTCGAGCGCACGCCGCAGACCAACCGCTACGCCTTCTACGCCGCCGGCAGCGCCGACGCGACCTGGTCGCCCCAGCCGCTGCCCGAGCTGCCGCCCGGATGCGCCTTCCTGCATTTCGGCTCCATCGCCATGCTGCAGGAGCCCGCAGCGTCCCGCATCCTGGACATGGTGCGCGCCTCGTCGGGCCGCCGCGTGGTCGTGCTCGACCCCAACGTGCGGCCCAGCCTGATCGGCGACATGGCGCGCTACCGCAGGCAGGTGGCGCAATGGGCCGGCCTGTCCGACCTGGTCAAGCTCAGCGACGAGGATGCGGAACTGCTCGCGCCCGGCCGTGCCATCGATGCCCTGGCACGCGATTACCTGATGACCGGCGCCCGTGCCGTGGCCGTCACGCGCGGCGCGGCCGGCGCCACCCTGTGGCGCACGGGGCATGCGCCCATGGACGTCGCCGCACCGAACGTACCGGTGGCGGACACCATCGGCGCCGGCGACACGTTCACGGCGGCGCTCTCGGTGGCGTTGCTGGCCCAGGGCGTCGACCGGCCCGCGCAGATCGACACGCTGGACGACACCGCCTGGCACACCGCCATGCGCTTTGCCGCCACCGCTGCCGCACTCAACTGCACGCGTGAAGGCGCCGACCCGCCGACGCTTGCCGCGGTCCAGGAGCTGCTCGGGCGCGGAGCAGACACCGGCGCCGTGCCCCACGCCTCCATCCCGGGCCGGTGCACGCCATGACGACGGCCTCCAGGCGCTCCACACCCCGCCGGCACCAGCCCGTGCTGGAGCGCGATATCGCCCGCTCCCCCGCGCTCGGTTACGAGACGCCCGAAGAGGCCGGCCTGGTGCGCTGCCTCGCGCACGGCTTCCCGAGCCCGCTGGTGCGCTGGCATTTCCACGAGGACTACGAGCTGCACCTGATCACCGAAACCTCCGGCAAGGCCTTCATCGGCGACTGGATCGGGCCCTTCCAGCCCGGCCATCTGGTGCTGTGCGGGCCGCTTTTGCCGCACAACTGGATCTCGCTCGACGTGGCCGAAGGCGGCGCACCGGGACGCGACCGGGTCATCCAGTTCTGCCACGACCCCATCGAGCGCGCCGCCGCCGGCATTCCGGAGCTGCGCGAAGTCATGCCCCTGCTGGAGCGCGCGCGCCACGGCATCGAATTCTTCGGCATATCGCAGAAGGCGCTCGCCCACTGGGATGCCGTCAAGGCGGCGCGTGGCCTGCGCCGGATGGGCCGGTTCTGCGAATTCCTCGCCGACCTGGCCGACTGCACCGACTACCGCCTGCTGTCGAGCGTGCAGATGCAGGGCCTGCACGGCGCCGACAGCGATGCCCAGATCGACCAGATCAACGGCATCGTCGACCGCATCACCCGCCACATCGCGGAGCCGATCTCCATGCTGGAGGTCGCCACCGAACTGGGCATGAGCGAGAGCCGGTTCAGCCGCTTCTTCCGGCGTGCCACCGGCAACAGCTTCACCGATTTCGTGAACCGCGTGCGCATCAACAGCGCCTGCCACCTGCTGATGCAGACCGACCACTACGTGACCGACATCTGCCACCAGGTGGGCTTCAACAACGTGGCCAACTTCAACCGGCGCTTCCTGGAGATCAAGGGCATGACGCCCACCGAATTCCGCCGGCAGGCCGACACCCGCTTCGGCAGCGGCATCCACCACTGAAAGGAGCCCGCCGTGTACCTGGGCATCGATCTCGGCACCTCCGAGCTGAAGGCACTGCTGCTGGATCAAGACCACCGCATCGTGGGCGTCGCGCGCGCACCGCTCACCGTGGAGCTGCCGCGGCCCCTGTGGTCCGAGCAGACCCCGCAACAGTGGTGGGACGCGCTGGAGACCGTGGTGCAGGGGCTGCGGCAGGCGCATCCCGCGGAATGGGCGGCGGTGCGCGGCATCGGCCTGTCGGGGCAGATGCACGGCGCGGTCCTGCTGGATGCCGCAGGCGCGGTGCTGCGTCCGGCGATCCTGTGGAATGACGGCCGCAGCACCGCGCAATGCGAAGCGCTGGCGCGTGCCGTCCCCGGGCTGGGCGAGATCAGCGGCAACCTGGCGATGCCGGGGTTCACGGCGCCCAAGCTGCTCTGGGTGCGCGAGCAGGAGCCCGACGTGTTCGCCCGCGTGGCCCGCGTGCTGCTGCCCAAGGATTGGCTGCGCCTCATGCTCAGCGGCGAGGCCGTGAGCGACCTGTCGGATGCCGCGGGCACGCTGTGGCTGGACGTGGGCGCGCGCGACTGGTCCGACGCATTGCTGGCGGCGACCGGTCTCACACGCGCCCACATGCCGCGCCTGGTGGAAGGCAGCGACGCCTCCGCACAGTTGTTGCCCGGGCTGGCCGCCCGCTGGGGGCTGGGAAGCCGCGTGGTGGTGGCCGGTGGAGCCGGCGACAACGCGGCCAGTGCCGTCGGCATGGGGCTGGTCGAGCCGGGCCAGGGCTTCGTCTCGCTCGGCACGTCGGGCGTGGTGTTCGTTTCCACCGACCGCTTCCTGCCCAACCCGGCGCAGGCCCTGCACGCCTTCTGCCACGCGCTGCCCGGGCGCTGGCACCAGATGTCGGTGATGCTGTCGGCCGCCAGCGTCGTGCAGTGGGCCACCAGGGCCTTCGGCTTCGCCAGCGAGGCGGCGCTGCTCGAGGCGGCCGCCACGGCCACGCCGCGCGACCGCTGTCCGCTGTTCCTTCCCTACCTGTCCGGCGAGCGCTCGCCGCACAACCACGCGGAGGCGCAGGGCGTGCTTTTCGGCCTCACCCACGCGCACGGGCCCGCCGGCATCGCCTACGCCGTCGCCGAAGGCGTGTGCTTCGGCCTGCGCGACGGCCTCGACACCCTGCGCCTGCCCGCAGGCATGCCGCTGCGCGAGATGGCGCTGGTCGGCGGCGGTGCCCGCAGTGCATGGTGGGGGCAACTGCTCGCCGACATCCTGGGGGTGCCCCTGGCACTCTACGCGGGCAGCGAAACCGGCGGCGCCCTGGGCGCGGCACGGCTGGCCTGGCTGGCCGACGGTGGCCGGGTGTCCGAAGTCTGCGCACTGCCGCCGCGGACCCGGCGCTTCGAGCCGGCCGCGGCCGACGCCGGCCTGCACGCGGCGCGGCATGTGCGCTTCAAGGCGCTCTACCAGGCACTGCGCAGCCAGTTCGGTTGACGGGGAGGGGGCGCCCGCTGCCGGCGCACATCCCCATCCCTTCGGCAAAGCCATGAAAAAAGGGCCGCTTGCGCGGCCCTTCCGTCTGTCGAGCGAGGCTCAACCGGGCATTACATGCCCATGCCACCCATGCCGCCCATGTCGGGCATTGCGGGAGCAGCCGCTTCGTCCTTCGGAGCCTCGGCCACCATGGCTTCGGTCGTCAGCAGCAGGGACGCCACGGAAGCGGCGTTCTGCAGGGCCGTGCGGGTCACCTTCGTCGGGTCCAGAATGCCCATTTCGAGCATGTCGCCGTAGGTGTCGTTGGCGGCGTTGAAGCCGTAGTTGCCCTTGCCGCCCAGCACGGCGTTGACCACCACGGACGGCTCGCCACCGGCGTTGGCCACGATCTCGCGCAGGGGCGCTTCGATCGCCTTCAGGATCAGCTTGATGCCGGCGTCCTGATCGGCGTTGTCACCCTTGATCTCGCCCACGGCCTGCTTGGCGCGCAGCAGCGCCACGCCACCGCCGGCCACGATGCCTTCTTCCACGGCAGCGCGGGTGGCGTGCAGCGCGTCTTCCACGCGTGCCTTCTTTTCCTTCATCTCGACTTCGGTGGCAGCGCCGACCTTGATCACGGCCACGCCGCCAGCCAGCTTGGCCACGCGCTCTTGCAGCTTCTCGCGGTCGTAGTCGCTGGTCGCTTCCTCGATCTGGATGCGGATCTGCTTCACGCGGGCTTCGATGTCGGCAGCGGCACCGGCGCCATCGATGATGGTGGTGTTTTCCTTGCCCACTTCGATGCGCTTGGCCTGGCCCAGATCGGCCAGGGTCACCTTCTCGAGCGTCAGGCCCACTTCCTCGGCGATCACCTTGCCGCCCGTTAGGATGGCGATGTCTTCCAGCATGGCCTTGCGGCGGTCGCCGAAGCCAGGTGCCTTCACGGCCACGACCTTCAGGATGCCGCGGATCGTGTTCACCACCAGGGTCGCCAGGGCTTCGCCCTCGACTTCTTCGGCGATGATCAGCAGCGGACGGCCGGCCTTGGCGACTTGCTCCAGCGTGGGCAGCAGGTCACGGATGTTGCTGATCTTCTTGTCGAACAGCAGCACGAAGGGGTTGTCCAGCAGGGCGGCCTGCTTTTCGGGGTTGTTGATGAAGTAGGGCGACAGGTAGCCGCGGTCGAACTGCATGCCTTCCACGACATCCAGCTCGTTGTCCAGGCTCTTGCCGTCTTCCACGGTGATCACGCCTTCCTTGCCGACCTTGTCCATCGCATCGGCAATGATCTTGCCGATGGATTCGTCGGAGTTGGCGGAGATCGAACCCACCTGGGCGATTTCCTTGGAGGTCGTCGTGGCCTTGGACACCTTCTTCAGCTCGGCGACCAGGGCCGTCACGGCCTTGTCGATGCCGCGCTTCAGGTCCATCGGGTTCAGGCCGGCGGCCACGTACTTGGAGCCTTCGCGCACGATGGCCTGGGCCAGCACCGTGGCGGTGGTCGTGCCGTCACCGGCGTTGTCGCTGGTCTTGGATGCCACTTCCTTCACGAGCTGGGCGCCCATGTTCTGCAGCTTGTCCTTCAGTTCGATTTCCTTGGCCACGGACACACCGTCCTTGGTCACGGTGGGGGCGCCGAACGAGCGCTCCAGCACCACGTTGCGGCCCTTGGGGCCCAGGGTGACCTTGACTGCGTTGGCGAGGATGTTCACGCCTTCGACCATGCGGGCGCGGGCTTCGCCGCCGAAAACTACGTCTTTTGCTGCCATGTTTGGCTCCTAGAGATGTCTAAAAATCGTGAAACGGATGACTGTGTCGGGAAAAGAATTGCGTAGCGAGCGGCTCAGGGGCCAGGCGGACGGAGCGCAGGAACCGGAACGTACTTCGGTACGTGAGGATTCCGAGCACCGCCCGACGCCGCCCGTGGGCCGCGCAGTAGCAATTACTTCTCGACGACGGCGAAGAGGTCGTCTTCCTTCATCACCAGCAGCTCGTCGCCCTTGACCTTCACGGTCTGGCCCGAGTACTTGCCGAACAGGACGCGGTCGCCGACCTTGACGCTCAGCACGCTCAGTTCACCCTTGTCGTTCTTCTTGCCAGGGCCCACGGCCAGGACTTCGCCTTGATCGGGCTTTTCGGCAGCGTTGTCGGGGATCACGATGCCGGAGGCGGTCGTGGTTTCGCTTTCAATGCGCTTGACGATCACGCGATCGTGCAGGGGGCGAAGGTTCATGTGCATCTCTCCTGAGGTCAAAGAATGGGAGTCAACGAAGGCCCGCTGAAGCGGGTGCTTCCGAAGTCGACCGGCAAGTGCACGGGCGGAGCATCCGCAGCCGTGTTAGCACTCCCCGGTGTCGAGTGCTAATGATACGGGCATCCTTGATGTTTTCAAGAGGAGTCGCAGATGTAGGACGTAAGCGCAAACCAAACCCATACAATATTGACTCATCCTTTCGAGAGCGCGCCACCTTGGTTGAGCGGGCCAGGGAGCGTGGGCCGACGTTGCCATGCACAGCAACCCGGGCATCCACGTCCCAATTTTCCAATGGAGTGGAGCGCCAGATGGCATCTTTGCAAGTGACGACGGGCCTACTGGGTGTGGGGCTCGCGATCGTGATCCTGTACCTCATCCGCAGAGACCATCTTTACCTGATGCACGGGCTGTTCTGGGTGGCGGTGGCGATCGCCGCAGCCGCTCTGGGCGCGTGGCACGGCCTCATCGATCAACTGGCGCACTGGTCGGGAATCCAGTACCCCCCGGCCTTGCTGCTGCTGCTCGCCTGCATTGTGTTGTTCGTCAAGGCCCTGCACGCCGACATGGTCAACACCCGCATCGAGCGCGACGTCCGCAGGCTGAACCAGCGACTGGCCATGCTGGAGGCCGACGCGGATGCTACGCGCCACGCCCCTTCACTTCCGACATCGTCCTCATCCGAATCCCTTCCATGATTTTCTCTTTGACTCCGGTCATCCTGTGTGGTGGCTCTGGTACGCGTCTGTGGCCTTTGTCGCGTGAAAACTACCCGAAGCAATTCCTCGCGCTCAATGGCGACGGCATCTCGATGCTGCAGAACACCGCCAAGCGGCTGGATGGCCTGGGTCCGGACATTCCGCTGGTTGCGCCCATCGTCGTGTGCAATGAAGAACATCGGTTCCTGGCGGCGCAACAGTTGCAGGACGCTGGAATTGCGGGCGCCAAGATCCTCCTGGAACCCGTGGGCCGAAATACGGCACCGGCGCTGACGCTGGCAGCATTGGTGGCCGAGCCGCATTCCGTGCTGCTGGCGATGCCGGCCGATCATGTGATCGGCGACATCGATCGACTGCACAAGGCGCTGCAAATTGCCTGGACGCAGGCCAAGACCGGCGCGATGGTGACGTTCGGCATCCAGGTAGACCGGCCCGAGACGGGGTACGGGTACATCCAGAAGGGCGGCATGATCGAAGGCCACGATGCGTTTGCCATCCAGAGCTTCGCTGAAAAGCCAAACCTGGAAATTGCCCAGACCTACATGAAAAGCGGCGACTACCTGTGGAACAGCGGGCTGTTCATGGTGCGGGCCGACCAGTGGCTCAAAGCCATGGAGGTACTCCAGCCGAAGATGCTCGAAAGCTGCAAGGCTTCCATGACGAAGAGCATCCAGGACACGGACTTCATCCGATTGAACGCTGAAGTATTTGCCCGCTGTCCTGCCGATTCCATTGATTACGCAATCATGGAGCATCTGCCTTCGCGCTCGGAACTGGAGATCGCCGCCACCGTGGTGCCGCTGGACGCCAAATGGTCGGACCTGGGGGCATGGGATGCGCTCTGGGACGTGCTTCCGCAGGATGCGCAGAGCAACGTCCACTCGGGTCAGACGCTGGCCATCGACACCCAGAACAGCCTGCTTTTTTCGGAAACCTGCCTGGTCGCCACGGTCGGCGTGGACAACATCGTGGTCGTCCAGACAGCCGACGCGATTCTGGTGGCGGATAAAAGCCGAACGCAGGACGTGAAAAAGATCGTCGCCACGTTGAAATCGGAAAAGCGTGGTCTCGCGGCTTCGCATCGCAAGGTCCACCGCCCGTGGGGCTGGTATGACAGCATCGACAACGGCGAGCGATTCCAAGTCAAGCGGATCGTGGTGAACCCCGGCGCCCAACTCAGTCTGCAGATGCACCACCACAGGGCAGAGCACTGGATCGTCGTGCGCGGCACGGCAGAAGTCACCAACGGGGAGAAAACCTTCCTGCTGGCTGAAAACGAATCGACCTTCATCCCACTGGGGCATACCCATCGCCTGGCGAACCCGGGCAAAGTGCCCCTCGAGATCATCGAGGTCCAGTCGGGTAGCTATCTTGAAGAGGACGATATTGTCCGATTCGAAGATACCTATGGCAGGTCCGAGAAATAAAAAACAGTTTATAAGTTGAAGAGTAGAGAGAATTATGACTAGCGCAGTTGAAAATGGTACGGGGCAGGGTTTTTCTTTCGCAGGGAAGAAGGTGTGGATCACGGGGCACAGAGGAATGCTGGGGTCGGCTCTGGTTCGCAGCTTCGAATCCGAAGGTGCTGAACTGCTCCTGTGTTCGAGGCAGGAGCTCGACCTCTCCAGCCAGCGGGACGTCAACGACTGGGTGCAGGCCAACAAGCCCGACCTGGTGTTCCATGCCGGTGCCAAAGTAGGAGGGATTTATGCCAATTCGGTCGCGCCAGCCGATTTCCTGTATGCCAATCTCATGATTGAATGCAACGTCATTCATGCGGCATACCAGAACGGCGTCAAAAAGCTGGTATTTGTGGCGTCCAACTGCACCTATCCGACGGTCGCGCCCCAGCCGATCTCCGAAGAAAGCCTCATGACGGGAAAGCTGGATGCCAACATCCGTTCATATGCCGTCAGCAAGATCGCCGGCATCGAACTCTGCATGGCCTACCGCAAACAGTACGGCTGCGAATTCGTATCCGTCATCCCTCCGAACCTGTACGGTCCCGGCGACAACTACCATCCGGAGCACAGCCACGTGGTGGCCGGAATCATGCGACGGGCGCACGAAGCAAAGCTCAACGGTGCCAAGGAATTCATCGTCTGGGGAGACGGCACACCCCGTCGAGAGATCCTGCACGTGGACGACCTCGCGGCTGCGATGAAATATGTCATGTGCACGCCCACGAGCCACGATCTCTTCAACGTGGGATACGGCAAGGATTTCTCCATTTCGGAACTGGCCACCCATATCGCCGGAGTCGTGGGCTTCGAAGGCCGCATCCAGTACGACACGTCCAAGCCCAACGGCACCATGGGCAAGCTGCTCGACAGCAGCAGGATCCGACAGACGGGCTGGAGCCCCGTGATTGATGAAGTGACCGGTCTGAAGAGCGCTTACGCAGATTTTCTCAACCGCTCGAAACAGTCTGGCACCGCTGGACGATTCTGATTTTCCAAAGCGACATTGTCGATATTGCGATAAATACATTGAGTTGATGCTATGAGCGCTTTGGAGATATCAGAGGGGCAGTTCGGCGTTTTTGCCGTCGTCAAGCTATGGCCGAAAATCAAGACCGCCGAGGACGAGTGCATTGCTCGCCTGAAGGCATCGGCACAGCAGCTTGGTCTGGAATGTGTGGAGGTGCATGCGAACGGTGAGCGGCTGGATCGGCCGGGAGTCTTCGTTTCGCGCAACAACGTCGATTTCGTCATCCATCTGCATTACGACACTCCCAAGCTGTACGACGCATTCTCGTTCGTTGCCCTGTGGAACCCGCTGCAGTTCTACCACGAGTGGGGATACACCCGTACCTCGAGGAATCTCACGACGCACGACGACTTCCTGAGCTGCAGCTCCCAGTCGGCTGACGATCATGTGACGCGCATGATCCGAAACGATTCGAACCATCTGGCACCCCACTTCGCTCTCTACCACTCGATGCCGGACGCGGCGCATCCGCCTGGCCTGGGCGATTTCAAGTTGTTCTATGCAGGGATCAACTGGGAAGCCATCGGCAGAGGCAAATCACGGCACCAGGACGTTCTCAAACAACTCGACGATACCGGTCTCCTGCGGATCTACGGACCCGAGATCTTCCAGGAGGTCCGCGTCTGGGAGGGCTACAAAAGCTACGTTCGGGAAATTCCATTCGATGGAGTTTCGATGATCGGTGAAATTGCCTCGGCGGGCATCGCACTGGTGTTGTCTTCCCAGGCCCATAAAGACGCCGGATTGATGTCGAACCGCTTATTCGAAAGCATAGCGGCTGGAGCATTGATTATCTGTGACGAAAATCCGTTCGCGAAAAAGAATTTCGGCGATTCTCTGCTTTACATAGATGGAAGACTGCCTGCCGAAAAAATGGTGGCGCAGATCGTGAACCACCAAAAGTGGGCCGTAGCGAACCCCGAGCGCGCCTTGGCGATGGCCGCCAAAGCCCAAGAAATATTCCGCGAGAAATTTATTCTCAATGAAAATTTGCGGGCCATCTACAAGGGCCTTCCCGCGCGTAAAAAGGCAATCGCCGCGAAACAAGGCTCTGCTGCGGCAGACGGTTTTGGTGTGCGGGCCAATTTCTTGATGCCCGTCTATTCCGACGAGGTGCTGGAAAATCATTGCAAGAGCATCGACTCCCAGGATTACCATAATTTATCACCGGTTCTGGTAGTGGATCGTGGCCTGACGGTGGCGCAGCGTCGCAACGTCGCGCAGATCCTGGCCAAGTGCGCGAGGCATGTCGAGCTCCTCGAAATTGATTTCTACAATACGAGCGAGATCAAAAGCGCTTCAACTCCCAAGCCATTGGGGGAGGTCATTCAGGAGTTGCTCGCTCTTGCCGCTCGAGATGACGCGTTCATGCTCGTAGCCCCCAACGAATCCATTTTTTCCAATCATGTGAGCGTTTTGGCGCATGCACTCGCCCGAGATCCCGGCGCGAAATGCGTGGCAAGCGCAGCCGTGCTGCAACGCGGCGACGCTCCGATCCACGGTATTCACGAAGTGCTCGACTACGGGCATGTGGACAGGGAAGGGCCGATCGGTTTTGGCCGTTTCCTTTTCAGGAAATCCACTGTGCCGCAAGATATCGGCATCGCTATGCCCTATATGAATGCCCGCTCGCTGGCCTTGCTGGTGGGTAATGATGAATTCGTTCAGCAAATGCCTGCAACGATTTTCATTGATCTGAATGCTATTTATCCCGAGCCCGGCAGAACGGACGTCTTGGAAGGGAAGATCATAGAAGAGTACTGTCCGGATTCGCTGCGGATCAAGGCTGGCTTCGGGCCAAAACCGGTTCTGACGGCAGCATGCCACCACGTAAAGCATGAGCCCGCCGTCGCACGCGTATCCGTCGGGCAGTTTCTTCGCCTCTTGCGGGATCGCCGATGGGTTGGTCAGCAATTCAGGGAAATCCGTGTCCACGGGCTTGGTGCGCGTCTGAGAATATTCAGGAAGGCGTTCGGGCTATGAATCCCCATGCTCCGGCGCCCATTTCCATCATCTCCTTCGCTCGGAGTTTTAAAAGTCACTGGGAGCTCATCATTCTCCTGACCAAGCGGGAGATCATCGGGCGCTACAAAGGCTCGATGATGGGCGTCGTCTGGTCGGTCATCAATCCCGTTTTGCTGCTGCTGCTGTACACGTTTGTCTTTTCGAAGGTATTCAAATCCCGCTGGGGCGGGGGCGTGGAGGACGGCAACTTGAACTTTGCATTGGCACTCTTCACGGGAATGATCGTACATGGCCTGCTGTCCGAAGGCTTGGTGCGCGCCCCGACGCTCATCACGTCGAATATTCCTTATGTGAAGAAAGTGGTGTTTCCTCTGGAGATACTGCCCATGGTGGCCTTGGGGACCTCCATTTTTCACGCGGCCATCAGCCTGGTGGTGCTTGCGGGTGCCATTTTTTTGTTCAAGGGGGCCATTCCCTGGACCGCGATTTTTCTCCCCATGGTGCTCCTGCCGTTGCTCATACTGACGCTCGGCATGATGCTGGTGATCGCATCACTCGGAGTCTTCATTCGCGACATATCGCACCCGATCGGTTTCTTCGTCACCGTCCTGCTGTTCGGGTCGCCGGTTTTCTACCCTGTGTCGGCGCTTCCTGAATACATTCGGCCCTGGCTGATGCTGAACCCACTCACATTCATCATTGAGCAGGCGCGCGCGATCCTGCTGGTGGGGCAGACTGTCGACCTGGTGGGTTGGCTGATTTACTTTTCGATTTCGGTGACAGTCGCTTGGATCGGATACGCATGGTTTCAAAAAACCCGCCGGGGATTCGCCAATGTTCTCTGAAAATACCGCGATCCAGGTCGAAGGTCTGACCAAGCGCTTTGAAGTCTACGAGCGGCCTGTGGACCAGTTGAAGCAGTTCGTGCTCCCGCGCATTCAGCGTATGGCCGGACTGGGCGAGCGCCAGTACTTCAAGGAATTCTGGGCCTTGAAGGATATCTCCCTGGAGGTGGCAAAAGGTGAATCCTGCGGTCTCGTCGGCCTGAATGGCAGCGGCAAGAGTACCTTGTTGCAGATCATCACCGGCACCCTGGCGCCAACTTCCGGTACGGTGACGACGCGGGGAAAGGTGTCCGCACTGCTGGAACTGGGATCGGGATTCAACCCGGAGTTCACAGGTCGAGAAAACGTGTTCATGAGTGGCGCCCTCTTTGGGGCCAGCCAGCAACGTGTCGCCGAAGAAATGGAAAAGATTCAGGCGTTCGCCGACATAGGAGACCATTTCGATCAGCCGCTCGGAACCTATTCCAGCGGGATGCAGATGCGGGTGGCATTTGCGGTAGCGACTTCATTCGATCCTGAAATTCTCATCATCGACGAAGCATTGGCAGTGGGAGACGCCTACTTTCAACAGAAGTGCTTTCATCGGCTGAATGAGTTTCGGGAGCGCGGCGGTACGATGCTGTTCGTTTCGCACGATGCCAACACGGTGAAGTACTTGTGCGACAAGGTCCTGCTGATGAGCCATGGGCGCTCCATAGGTTATGGAGAACCGAGACAGATCATCGATCTTTATCAAGGGTTGATTGCGCAAAAAACGGACCTGGGAGATCGTGAAGTCGTCGTCACGCAGAACGAAAAAAATGCCACCTCCTGGACAAAAGCGACGACGATCACCACGAACAACGATGCTGAACTGCTGGACTTCAAGTTGCTCGATGAAAATTCCGAGCCGATAACCTGGCTGGAAAGCGAGAAAGCGTTGACGGTGCAGTACGTGGTGCGGACGAACAAATATTTCGACCGTCCAGCTTTTGGCCTCATCGTTCGAGACCGCCTGGGGCGTTCCATATTTGAGACCAGTACTTACGGCATGGGGATGCCGGAAAAGCCGGTTGCCACGAACGCTGCGGTCGTTGTTCGATTCGTGTTCAACTTCAATTTGAGGGCAGGAGAATACTCATTCTCCGTGGGTGTGGCCAATAGGGGGTTTGCGCGCAGCGAGTTCGAGGAGTACAGCCTGTTGATGCACGATGTGGAGCAGTTGAAGGTTGTCGAAAGCAAAGACTCCATTGCTTACGGTGGGGTTTTCAATATGAACCCGAGTGTGACGGTCGAGGACTGGGAAGAAGCCTGTGTTTGAACGATTAACTGCCTACGAAACCATGCTGGAGAAGGTTGTCATCCTTCTGCAGAATATGGAGGAGCGCCAGCAACATCTCGAAAAGTTGCTGAATCAGAAAACCATGACGCCGGCAGAATTGGTGCCGCTGAATCACCATTTCACACGTAATTTCCTGCCGAATGACAGCGCAGCTGTGCAGAAAAATCTGATGGCGACCTGGGTGCTCGAGCATTCGACGTGCATCGGGCACAAGCAGCTGATGGAGAGTGGCTTTCGGGTTTTTTCGCAGAACGACGAAGACGGTATCCTGTTGAGAATTTTCTCCCATATCGGACAGGGCAGCCGATTCGCGATCGAGATAGGCAGTAACTGCAATGGCTCCGATGTGGGAATCCCTGAAAACGTCTCCACCAACCTGATCATCAATCACGGATGGCACGGAGTGATTATGGAGCTGGATCCCGAGGAGTGCAGCCGGATGCGCTATTTCTTCGCCCGCGATCACTCGACCAGGCATTTTCACTGGAAAAGAGGCGATGAAAATACGTATTTTTCACCGATCATAGTAGAGGCTCGCGTCAGTCCGGAGAACATCGATGACCTGCTGACAGGTTCGAATTGCATTCACGAGCCCGACTTGATGGTCATTGACATCGACGGAAATGATTATGCCGTGATGCAAGGAATGACAGCGATCAAGCCCAGGGTGGTGGTAGTCGAGTTCGAGAAAAGATTCCGGGACAGGCACACCGTGATCCAGTCGAATCGAGAAGATTTCAGTCGCCACTGGGAACAATCCGGCACTGCCAGCCTGCCCGCCTGGGAAAAGCTCATGAAGCAGAAGGGCTACACACTGTGTGCCATCAATTCCAGCGGCTTCAACGCGTTCTTCGTCAGATCAGACGTGGCCGAGGGGAGGATCTCGCCGCTGACCGTTGCGGAAGCATTCGACACGCATCCCAATCTTGCTCATCTTGAAGAAAATTTTTGGCTTGTGCCAGATGACACGTGGCATACCGTTTGATAGTCTATATGCGTGATTTTTTAACCAGCGCTGTACTCTGTGTGTGGAAAGCCTCAAGTGAGAGGTGAGGGGAATAAAATGACGGGACTGAAATTGTCGGTTCTTTTTCGCGCTAATGATCGAGTCCGTTATTTTGTCCTACAGTTCGAAAGTTTCAAGCAAATATTTGAAAGGTATTATGAAAACAGCATTAATTACGGGAATTACTGGCCAGGACGGCGCTTATCTTGCGCTGCTTTTGCTGGAAAAAGGCTATAAGGTCGTTGGAACGTACCGGCGGACTAGTTCTGTCAACTTCTGGCGGATCGAGGAATTGGGGATAGAGAACCATCCCAATCTCCGCCTCATGGAGTATGACCTGACCGATCTGGGAAGCAGCATCGCCCTGCTGCGCAAGGTCGAACCCGTGGAGGTGTATAACCTGGCCGCGCAGAGTTTCGTGGGTGTGAGCTTCGATCAACCGTGCACCACGGCACAGATCACGGGGCTGGGCGCTCTGAACCTGCTGGAAGCCATCCGCCTGACCGATCCGAGCATCAAGTTCTACCAGGCAAGCACTTCCGAAATGTTCGGGAAGGTCCAGGCCGTTCCCCAGATCGAGGAGACGCCCTTCTACCCCCGGAGCCCCTACGGCGTGGCCAAGCTGTATGCCCACTGGATGACGGTGAATTATCGCGAGAGCTACGGTATTTTTGGTGCGAGCGGTATTCTGTTCAATCACGAGAGCCCTCTTCGCGGCAGAGAGTTCGTCACCCGGAAAATCACGGACAGCGTCGCGAAGATCAAGCTGGGCAAGATGGACGTCATCGAGCTGGGAAATCTGGACGCTCAACGCGACTGGGGTTTTGCCCAGGAATATGTGGACGGAATGTGGCGGATGCTCCAGGCGGACGAGCCCGATACCTTCGTTCTTGCCACCAACAGGACCGAGACGGTGCGGGACTTCTCGCTCATGGCTTTCAAGGCAGCCGGGATTACCGTGGAGTTCCAGGGCAAGGAAGAGAACGAGGTGGGTATCGATGTCGCCACGGGAAAGACGGTGCTGCGCATCAACTCGAAGTACTACCGCCCCGCTGAAGTCGATCTGCTGATCGGCAATGCCGCCAAGGCCAAGGAAAAGCTGAACTGGGAGCCCAAGACCACGTTGGAAGAACTGTGCCAGATGATGGTCGAGGCTGACCTTCGCCGCAACAGCACCGGCTTTTCTTTCTAAGCGCGCCGCCTGAGACGCCTGTCTTGGGGTCACACCACCCGTGCAACGCTTCTGCATTTTGCCGGGTGGTTCGCTTTTGTGTGCGTCGTGTTTGGACGCTGAACTGTGTATTTGAATATCTATGTCTCCGACTCCCCCGATGCTTGACGTGATATTGGGCGCCGATGCGCTCCGGGCGCCGTTGACAGGGATCGGCCGCTACGCTTACGAACTTGCGCTGCGCCTGGAGCGCCATGAAGACGTTTCCAGGGTGCGATATTTCTCTTTGGGTCGTTGGCTCGACAATCCCCTGGAAGGGCTGGGCGCCAAGTCGACCGAAGATGTCGCTGAGAGTGGCATCGCCATCGCGGAACGCAAAACACTGCGCACGCGGCTCGCCAAAAGCCCGTTCATGGTACGGATGTACGGCAAGGTGACTCCGACTTTGTTCGGCTGGCGCCTCCGGGGCAACCAGAACGCGATTTATCACTCGCCCAATTACATTGTGCCGCCGTTTCCCGGGCGTACCTTGAGCACGGTGCTCGATCTCTCGCACATTCTGTGCCCCCAGTTCCATCCGCCGGCCCGGGTGGATTACCTCAATATGACCCTGGGCCCGAGTCTGGCACGCACGGATCATGTGATCGCCATTTCGGAAACGGTGCGCCAGGAAATCGTTGAGCGGGGCCTCATGCCGGCGGGGCGGGTGACGGCCATCCATCTCGCCGCTGATGCCGCGTTCCGGCCCCATGATCGGCAGATGCTGGAGCCTGCCATGCAGGCACTTGGCCTGCAGGCAGGGCAATACGCCTTATTCGTGGGAACGGTCGAGCCCCGGAAGAATGTGGAGCGTCTGGTGCAGGCTTATGGGCTGTTGCCCATGGACTTGCGCCGCGAATGCCCCCTGGTGATTGCCGGCGGGCAGGGGTGGAATTCCGAATCCGTGCATGTACGCATGGCGCGCGCACAGGACGAGGGCTGGCTGCGGTACATGGCGTTCGTCGACCAGCGTTGGCTTCCGGCCCTGTATGCAGGTGCCCGGCTGATGGCCTATCCATCGCTGTACGAGGGCTTCGGCCTGCCGATCATCGAGGCCATGGCGAGCGGAACCCCTGTGCTGACCTCCACCACGTCCTGCATGCCGGAAGTGGCGGGTGGCGCGGCGAGGCTGGTCGACCCGCACGACGTGGAAGCGATTGCCCACGCCCTGTTGGAGTGTCTCGACGACGAAGCCTGGCGGGCCGGCGCCAGGGCCCAGGGATTGCAGCGTGCTGCCCGCTTGTCGTGGGACCGCTGTGCCGAAGAGACGATACAGGTGTACAAGCACCTCGCATGATCGCGTCCGGGGCGGCGTGACAGGCCAGGGCCAGTGGACCGCCCGCAGTGACCATCCGTCGATGCACGTCTTCAGTCGTGCGGTGCCGGGTGCTCTGCTGCAGAGTCAAGGTATGGCTGCCGTGAGCTGGAGAATCGTCTCCGGAGCGGATCGCTCCCCGGTGCGTGGAGGCCGGTCGAGAATGGGTAAGCTGGTCGTTCGGTGACCGCTAAAGCGGAGGGGTGCGTGGCGGTTTGCGCTTCGTCAGCGCAATGCTCAACAGCGAGGAAGTGGCAATGTAGCGCACCGCGTTGCCCCATGATCTGAAGATTTTCGACCGGTCCACCCGCGGCGAATGCAGGGTCAGCGGCTGTTCGGAGATTCGAAGGCCCTGCCGTCTGATCAATAGCAGGGTGCCGATGTCCTGGTGGTCCAGCATCGTGGCTTCGGTGGATGTGGCGACCTGGAGCGCATCGCGGTTGTAGAGGCGGAAACCCGATACGAAATCCCGCAGCTCGAAGCCTGTGAGCCAGCGCAGCCACCGCCATGCGATGCGCCGCATAAAGCTGTTGCGCTGCGCGAAGTAGGCCACCACCACGTCGGCTTGGCCACGGGCCGACAGCAGCGCCGGCAGCTCTTCCACTTCGTAGCGGCCTTCGGCATCGATGGTCACCACGGTCCCGAAGCCGTGGGCCTGGGCGTACCGCAGCCCGGTCTGCAGGCTTCCCCAGTTGGTCATCTCCAGGAGAGGGCGCAGCACTTTTGCTCCGCACTGCTCGGCGATGTGGCAGGTGGCGTCGGTGCTGCGGTTGTCCACGACGACCACCTCGGCCTTCGCCAGGGCCTGGGCCCGCCGGATGAGCCGGGCGATGTCCTGCTCGTTGTTGCGTGCGGAGATCACCACCAGCAAGTCGTCGCGGACTTCCGCCGGGCGCATGCCGGGCGTGAGGACGCGGTAGTGGCGGGTGATCGTTTTCGTGCAGGGGACGATGCTGAAGAGCCGGTGCAGCGAGCGGGCTCCCGACTGCCCCAGCCGGTGGCGCAGGTCCACATCGTGCTGCAAGCGGGCGATGGCGCTGCGCCATGCAGCAATGTCTTCGAAAGGGACATGCATCCCTGCCTGGGCCTGTGCCACGACCCAGGGCATGCCGGAGCCGGGCAGATCCGTGACCAGGCAGGCGCGGGCGTGCTGCATGGCTTCCAGCAGGACGATGCCAAAGGCTTCGGTCCGCTCACGCGAGGCCAGGCAGAAAAGATCGCACGCTTGCAGCAGCGCATGTTTTTCCGCCTCGTCCACCTCGCCGACCAGGCGCACCGCCGGCGGCCCGTTCCCGGGCCGGTGCCGTTCGATCAACGCCTGCAGCTCTTCCCGCAGCTCACCTTCGCCGGCTATGAGCAGTTCCACGCCTGGCAGCTCGCTCACGGCGCGGATCAGCGTCTCGAAGCCTTTGTAGTAGGTCAGTCGGCCGATGGACAGCAACTTGAACTGCGTGCCTTCTCGCCACTGGGATCCCGCCTGGACGCTGGCAGCGCTGGCAGCCGGCGTGTCCGGCGCGGCCGCGCGCAAGTTGATTCCCAGAGGAACCACCTCGCATTTGTCGCGCCATGGCTTCAGGGCGGCGCTGGCCTGCAGGTAGGGGGGCGAGGTGGCGAAGATCTGCTGGGACCGTTCCAGCAGTGCCTGCTCGAACGGGCGGTAGGCCATGTAGGCCAGGGCCACCGACCATTTGATGTTGGAAACCACGACATCCGAGTGCCAATGCACCACCCAGGGCACCTTCCGCGCACCGGGCAGTGTCAGTGCCCACAGCGCCGAGTTGTTCGGCATGTGGATGTGCAGCACGTCGGGCTGGATACGGTCGATGGCGCGGTTGAGGGCGGTTCTGAATCCCAGCGCGATGGGCGCATAGCTCAGATTGAACTGCACCGGCACCCGCACCACCCAGGGAGGATCGTCCGGCAGCGGATCGCCGTGGACCAGTGCATGCGCATCGATGCCTTGCCGCCGCTGTTCGTTGAGCAGGTCGTCCAGAAAGACTTCCATGCCCCCGCGGTAGGGAGGGTAGTACTTGCCGACATGCAGTATGCGCAAAGCCATGGACGGGTACGGCCGCTCAGGGCTTCTTGGCAGGCCCGGCGATCTGCGCGCGCACTTGCGGGTACTGTGGGTTGCGTGGGTCCAGCGCAATGGCGCGGTCCATCGCCTTCAAACTTTCATCGATGCGACCCGCGCCGCGCAAAGCCATCGCGCGTCCGTAATAGGCCACTGCCGCATTCGGCGTTCTGGCAATGATCCGGTCGAAGGTGGCCAAGGCGGCCTGGGTGTCGCCCTTGCCGACCTGGGCCATTCCGGTCCCCAGCAGCACGCGCTGGCTGGAACCATTGGCCTGGTGCAACACGGCGAGGTCCTGCAGGGCGTCATCGAAACGATTGGCGCCGATGGCGGCCTCGGCACGGCGCAGGCGCATGGCTTCGCGCATGCGTACGACGTCATCCGTGGTCACGCCCTCCGCCGAGCGTTGCATGCCCTTGCTGAAGCTCTCATAGGCCGCAGCGAACTGTCCCAGTGCGAATTCCGACTCTCCCCGGTGGTAGTACAGCGGAAGGTCTTTGAAGCCCTGCTTTTCAGCTTCTGTCCACGCTGCCAGGGCTTCCGCATGCTTTTGCTGCTGCTGCAGCGCGACACCGAGGTTGAAGCGGGCCGCACCGTTCAGCGCGCCCAGTGCATCGGCCTTCGCCAGATTGCGCTGGGCATCGGAGACCAGCCCGCGGTTGAGCTGGTCGGCGCCCAGGTTCAGGAAGGGGCGCCAGCGGCCGACCGCATTGGCGGGCGCATTCATGTCGATTTTTTCCGCGGCGTCGCCCCACGCGGTGGCATCGTCGCTCAAGGACATCACCCGTTCGAACGCCAGCATCCCCAGAACGATGCCCACCGCCGCCCCGATGCAGTAGATGGTGCGGGGCCGCAGCCCGGTGAGCACGATGGCCACCAGGATCGGGATCGCGACGGCCCAGAGGTAGCTCCGGTACAGCACGAACGGGTCCTGCACCCAGACGGTGGCGAATTCGGTCACGTACAGAAGGAGCGGGAACAGCAGCGCCACCCCTGCCAGGCTCAATACGCCGCGTCGGCGCAACACGCTCCAGATGGCGGCGCACAGCAGCGCCCCATAACCGAAGACGCCCAGGATCTGGGGAAATGTGGCATACGACACGGGGAACGCCGGTCGCAGATCGACCGACATCCACATCACGTTCGGAACGAACCACAGGAAGCCATAGGCGAAGAACAGCGCGGCCTCGTTGATGATGCTGAGCGGATACATGCGCTGGCCGATCCCGGGGCTGATCTGCTCCAGCTGCCGGGTGAAGTCGATCGAGCGCTGGTCGAAAGCCTTGCCGATGAATTGGCCATAGATGCCGAACAACACGGCGGCGGCCAGCAGGATCAGCGCGAACGACACGCCGGCGATGATGGCGACGGTTTTCCAGCTCGGACGCCGGACGTGGATGTAGAGCGGCACGGCCATGGCCGCCACCATCACCGCGTGTTCCTTGGAGAGCACTGCCGCCACGTAGCTGACCACCGCGGCGGCATACCAGCCCAGTGCGCGCTCGCGCTGCAATCCTCGGACGAAGAAGAAGCAGGCCAGCACTGCGAACAACGTCGCCATCAGGATGGAGCGCTGGATCAGATAGGCCACCGCGTACACGGCGACGGGGTTCAAGGCGAAGACCGCGACGCCGATCTGCAGGGCGGCACGGCGCGACGCGTCGAAGTGGGGGGAGGTTTCGAATTCTTCCGGAAAACGGGTGTGCGTCAGCAGCGCTCTGACCAGGCCGTAGAGGGCGGCCACCACGCCCAGATGCAGCGCGATGTTGACGGCCCGCTGCTTCCACCAGCCATCGCCGAACAAACCGTCGACCCAGACGAAGGTGCCATACGAAAGCATCCGCTGCTTGAAGTGCAGGATGTTGCCGTAATCGTTGAATATGAGACCTTCGGTCAATCGCAGGTCATCGAACAACAGCTGGCTGTGCAGCCCTGGGAGGTAAATCGCCAGTACTGCGGCGATCAGGGCGATAGCAAAGATGTATGACGATTTGGAAGGCTTGGCCATGGTCTTTAATAGTTGTGAGTGGCTCACATTCCACGCAAGCCCGACCCCCACAGATCGAGCCGCGGAGTTTACGGCATCGGGTTTGCGGCTCGGCGGCTGCCGGGGGGGCCGGTGGCCCGCCCCTCGGCACCGGCTCCAGGCGCCGAAGCCGTCACACGACGGTGTATCCACTCCACAGGAGCTGCGGTGCTGCCCCGGCGGAACCCGGCAGCGCGGTCGCTGCCCCGTGCGGCCATCATCCGCCCGTGTGCGACGTGATGCCCAGGAAATGGTCCAGCATGTGGAAGTGGTCCTCGAAGAACGCCTCTTCCAGCGCGGCCAGCGAAGCGATCGGGACCCACTCCACGTGCGCCGCGTCGTCGTCCGCGCGCACGTCGGGGAAATCGTCGCTCCCCAGGTCGAAATAGTGCGCGTGCGTGATGGTGCGGCCGCGCTGGCTGCGGTCGGGATGATCGAACACGGCCACCTCGCGCAATGCGGCGCGCATGCGGGCCTCGGGAAGCACGCAATGGGTTTCTTCGGCCAACTCGCGCAGGCAGGATTGCCAGACGGTTTCGCGCTGTTCGATGAAGCCGCCCGGCGCCGCCAACTGCCCCTTGCCGGGCGCATGCGCGCGGCGGATGAGCAGTACGTGGTCCTGGCAGCGCAGCACGGCGTCCACGGTCACGAACACGGGCGGGTAGGGCGCCTGCGCCCAGGCCTCGCGGTAGCCGCGCAGCATGTGCCATTCCTCCTGCAGGGCCGCGTAGTGCGGGCCCTGGGCGAACGTGCGCAGGAAATCCAGCGTGCTCGCGGGCATCTGCTCCGCGAGCGGCTGCAGCGCGCCGGGCACGGCATCCGGCGTCGCGCCGAAATAGGCGTCGCGGATGGCGGTGGCGTCGATGCTGCCCTGGCGCTCCACGGCGATGAGCTGCCAGCCGGGGAAGGCCCGCAGGTAGCTGCTGGTCGCGTCCTTGAAGTGCCCCACGAGGCCGATGCGGGCATCGGGCTGCGTGTGTCGTGCGACGGCCTGCAGCACGGCGGCCACCCAGGCGAGTTCGTCGTAGTGGTCGCGCACCGGCAGCACCGTGAGGCGGGCGCGGTCGGCTTCGGGCAGGGCGTTGCGCAGCATGGCCTCGCGCTCCTGCCAGGTGAAGGGGTTCTTGGGCGAGCGGGCCTGCCAGGCCGATCCCATGATGACGATGGCGTCCCGGGCGCTGTCCAGCGCGCGGCGCAGCAGGGCCAGGTGGCCGTTGTGGACGGGCTCGAAGCGCCCGATGAGGATGGCGGTGTCGTACATGGAATCCGGAAAGGCGTGGAGGAACCGGCGGGAGGTGGCGTACCGCCATCTCGGCAGTGGCGTCATCGGCAAATGTAGCCCGTCCCGCACCCGCGCGGCGGCACGGAGGTGCGCCGGGTTGCGGAGGGACGGGGGCGCAGGCTCAGACGTACTTCGCCGCGATCGGCATCTGGCGCCCGTTGCCGAAGGCCTTGGCCCGCACGCGCAGGATGGGCGGGGCCTGGCGGCGCTTGTACTCGTTGCGCGCCACCATCTGGCGCACGCGGTGCACCAGGGCGCGGCCGGCCTCGTCGTGCTGCAGCTGGGCCGAGAACGCGCGGGCCGCCTCGTACTCGGCGTGCGACAGGCCTTCGCCTTCGATGATGAGGCGCAGCACCTGGTCCAGCACCGGGTAGGGCGGCAGGCTGTCGACGTCGCGCTGCCCGGGCGCCAGTTCGGCCGAGGGCTCCTTGTCGATGATGGCCTGCGGGATCAGCTCGCGGCCCTCGTGATCGTTCACGTGGCGCGAGAGCTCGAACACTTCGGTCTTGTAGAGATCGCCCAGCAGCCCGAGGCCGCCGTTCGTGTCGCCGTAGAGCGTGCAATAGCCCACCGAGATTTCCGACTTGTTGCCCGTGGTGAGCAACAGGTGGCCGAAGGCGTTCGAATATTCCATCAGGATGGTGCCGCGGATGCGCGCCTGCAGGTTCTCCAGCGGCAGGCCTTCGAGCGGTCGGCCGAAGCTGGACTCGAACTGCGCGGCGTAGCCGGCCACGAGGTCGGCGATCGGGTGCGTGTGGAGCTGGATGCCGAGGTTCCGGCACAAGGCCACGGAGTCGTCCACCGAGCCGCTCGACGAGAAGCGCGAAGGCATCGTCACGGCGACCACGTTCTCGGGGCCCATCGCCTCCACCGCGAGCGCGAGCGTGAGGGCGCTGTCGATGCCTCCCGAACTGCCCACCACCACCTGCCGGAAGCCGCAGCGCCGCGCGTAGTCGCGCAGGCCGAGCACGATCTGCTGGCGGTAGAAGTCCATGGTGGGCAGGCCGTCGGCGGGCACGGGCGGCAGGGCGCCGCCGTCCTCGGCCTCAAAGCGCCCGTCCACGAGCCGCAGCGTGCGCACGTCCTCGGCGAAGCGCGGCGCCTCGAAGACGACGCCGGCTTCGGGCTCGGCGGCGAACGATGCGCCGTCGTAGACGATCTGGTCCTGCCCGCCCACCTGGTTCACGTACACCACCGGCAGCCCATGGCGCCGCGCGGCATCGCCGAAGACCTGGTGCCGGATCTCGCGCTTGCCGATGTGGCTGGGGCTCGCATTGATGCTCACGACCAGGTCCGGCGCCGCGTCGGCGACGCGCTGGAAGGGGTTGGTGGCGTAGTCGGCCACGGTGTCGTTCCAGCCGTCCTCGCAGACCAGGAAGCCGATCTGCGCGCTGCCGATGCGCAGCACGCGCGCCACGTCGGGGCCGGGCTCGAAGTGGCGCCGCTCGTCGAAGATGTTGTAGGTGGGCAGGAGCTGCTTGGCATAGCGGAGGCGCTCTTCGCCCTGGTGCAGTACCAGCAGGCTGTTGTGCAGCCGCTTGCCGGGCCCCTGCGCCCGCGTGGGCGTGCCCACCACCCAGTGCAGGCGCGGCGTGGCGCGCGAGGCCTCCTGCAGCGCGGCGATGCCTGCATCCACGCGCTCCATGAAGCCGGGCTCTTCCAGCATGTCGCCGGGATAGTAGCCGCACAGTGCCAGTTCGGTGAACACCACGAGATCGGCGTCGGCCTGCGCGGCACGGTGCGCGGCGTCCACCATGCGCTGCACGTTGCCTTCGATGTCGCCGACGGTGTAGTTGAGCTGGGCGAGGGTGATCCGGAGCATGGGTTCGTTTCCTTGGGTTCACACGCCGGCCGCGGGCAGGCCGAAGACCTGGCGCAGGTAGGCGAGGTAGGTTTCATCGTCGCACAGCGTCTTGCCGGGGCTGTCGGACAATTTCGCGACCGGCTGGCCGTTGGCGCGCACGATCTTCATGACGATGTTGATCGGTGCCGGGCCCAGGTCGTTGCTGAGCTGCGTGCCGATGCCGAAGCCCAGCTGCACGCGGTCGCCGAAGTGCCGGTGGAGCGCCAGTGCCCGGTCCACGTCGAGCCCGTCGGAGAATACGAGCCGTTTGCCGTGCGCATCGATGCGCAGCCGGGCGTAGTGCGCGAGCGCCTTCTCGCCCCACGCGACCGGATCGCCCGAGTCGTGCCGCAGGCCGTCGAAGAGCTTGGCGAAATACAGGTCGAAATCCGCGAGGAAGGCATCCATGCCGACGGTGTCGGTGAGCGCGATGCCGAGGTCGCCGCGGTACTCCTGCACCCAGTCCTCCAGGGCCGCCTTCTGGAAGTCGCGCAGCCGCACGCCGAGGGCCTGGTAGCTCTGCAGGTATTCGTGCGCCATGGTGCCGATGGGCACCAGGCCCAGATCGCGCGCGAGCAGCACGTTCGAAGTGCCCTTGAACCATTGCGGCGCCTGTGTGGCGAAACGCTGCACCACTTCGCGCTGCCAGGCGCCGCTGTAGCGCCGGCGCAGGCCGAAGTCGAACATCTCGAAGGGGTGGGCGCGGGGCGCCTCGTCCGCCAGCGCCTGCACGCGCGCGATCTTGGCGACGAGCCGCCGCCGTCCTTCCTCCAGCGCCGCGTCGTCATGGCCCAGGCGGCGGAAGTACAGCTCGTTCACGATGGCCAGCACGAAGATCTCGAAGCCCATCACGTGCACCTGCGGGCCGCGTGCCACGATGGACAGGCCCGGCCCTTCCGCGCGCGCTTCGATGAAGTTGCGCTGGAACTGGAAGATGCGCAGGAAGTCGATGAAATCGCTCTTGATGTAGCGCAGGCCTCCCAGGTACTCCAGCTCGGCCGGCGCGAAGCGCAGCGTGCACAGCGCATCCAGCTCGGCATTCACCTCGGGCAGCAGCTCGGCGAGCGGGAAGGCGGGCGTGTTGCGGCAGACGAAGCGGTATTCGGCCTGCGTCTGCGGATGGCGGTGCAGCAGCGCCTGCCACATCGTGAACTTGTAGAGATCGGTGTCCAGCAGGCTCTGGATGATGGGTTTCATGCGTGCGTGCTCCGGGGTGAACGGGAAGGTGGGGGCAGCGCGGCTACGCTGCGAAATCGGTCGAGGCGGCCAGCTGCACGCCGCGGGCGCGCATCGCATTGAGGAACGCGCCCTGCTGCGCTTCGAAGCCGCCCACGGGGCTCATGCAGTCGGTCAGCAGCACGATCCGGTCCGGTGTCCAGCCCGGCTGCAGGCGCGGCAGGTGCTGCACGATGTGCTCGGTCGTGGCGCGCACGCAGTGGCTGCTCGCCTCGCCGGCGATCACCAGGCACTCAGCGGCGTCCAGGCGCTCGAGCAAGGGCCGGTTGAGCGCGGTGGCCGGGTCCTGCGGATCGGGCACCTCGGCCTCGATGGCGCTGTAGTGCTCGGTCCAGGGGTTCATGCCCTTGAATACCGCATGCACCGCCTGGCCGCGCAGCGCCTGCCAGTCGGCGCAGGCCGCCAGCAGCGCAGCGTGCACGCCGTGGCCCCAGCTGCCGATCTCGCAGTGCACCGGCCAGACCATCAGCGTGTAGCGGCCCTGCGATTCGAGGGCATCGAGGTAGGCCAGCACGCGCGGCAGGGCACCGGCATCGCGCGGCAGGAATTCACCGGCGCGCACCTGGGTGGCCGTGATGGGCGTGAACGGGGCGACCTCCGCTCCGCCGCGTGCGTGCCAGAAGAGCGGGTGCGCGATGTCGTAGCGCTGGTGCGAATCCAGCGTGACCGTCACGCCGTCGATGCGCGGACCCAGGCGGCGCAGGAATCCCGCCAGCCGCTGCATGTCCGCGTGGGCGCCGGCCACCGGCAGGGCGGGGGCGCATGGCCGGCCGGTGGCCGGATCGCGGCCGCACCAGTCCACAGGAAGATCGCAGAAATCGTTCTGGGGATCGATGGCTAGCAGATGCAGGGCGGAGGGAGTGCGATTCATGGCAGCGGTTCCATTCGGTGGCGTGGGCCGGATGGGTCCATTGTAGATTTGTTAGTTTATTGGTGCAACTAAGTGGGCCGGGTGAAGGTGTTTCCAACTGCAAGGCTTACCGGTGCCGCGCAGAGCAGAACGGAGCATGCCCGGCCCGCCGGCTGCCACAGGGTGGCAACTGGCGGATCGGGCATGCTCCGATGGAATGGGGCGGGCTCGGCGGGGAAGCCGGCCACCCCCGGCAGGGGACGGTGGATTACTTCATCGCCCTGCGCGCCGCGCCCACGCCGAGGACGGCGAGCACGACGAAGATCACGGCGACCACGAGGAACAGGAAGAACAGGATCTTGGCGATGCCCGCCGCGCCCGCGGCCACGCCGCTGAAGCCGAGCGCGCCGGCGATGAGGGAGATGATGGCGAAAGTGATGGCGTACTTCAGCATGGTGTCGCTCCGTTGACGGTGGGTCCGTTGCCGGGCGGGTGGGCCGCCTGCTTTGCACCGGGTGTCCCGATCATCGCGAGCCGCCGAGGGGAGCGTCGTCGGCATGCCCTGACTGCCGGTGTAGGAGCGGGCGCAACGAAAAAAGCCGCCGCCCCGGGAGGGGCAGCGGCTTGGTGGGCGCTGTGGAGGGGGAGGCCTTGTGGTCGCGTTCACATCGCTGCAAGGCCTCCGAACCCGCTGCGCGCAGCGCGGCGGCCTGGTCCGTCTTTTCCCAGGTGAACTCGGGTTCTTCGCGGCCGAAGTGGCCGTAGGCCGCCGTCTTTTCGTAGATCGGGCGCAGCAGGTCGAGCATCTGGATGATGCCCTTGGGGCGCAGGTCGAAGTGCTCCTGCACCAGGGCTGCGATCCTCTCGTCGGGGATCACGCCCGTGCCTTCGGTGTAGACCGTGACGTTGATCGGCCGCGCCACGCCGATGGCGTAGCTCACCTGGATCTGGCACTGGCGCGCGAGGCCCGCGGCCACGATGTTCTTGGCCACGTAGCGCGCGGCGTAGGCGGCCGAGCGGTCCACCTTCGTCGGGTCCTTGCCGCTGAAGGCACCGCCGCCGTGCGGGCAGGCACCGCCGTAGGTGTCCACGATGATCTTGCGGCCCGTCAGCCCGCAGTCGCCCTGCGGGCCGCCGATGACGAAACGGCCCGTGGGGTTGATCAGGTACTTGGTGTCCTGCAGCCACTCCTTGGGGAGCACGGGCTTGATGATCTCCTCGATCACCGCCTCGACGAAGCTGGCCTTCATCTTGGTGGCCGTCTCGGACTGGTCGGGATGGTGCTGGGTGGAGAGCACCACGGTGTCGATGCTGTGGGGCTTGCCGTCCACGTAGCGCATCGTCACCTGGCTCTTGGCGTCGGGGCGCAGGAAGGGCAGGCGGCCGTCCTTGCGCAGCTGGGCCTGGCGCTCGACCAGGCGGTGCGCGTAGTAGATGGGCGCGGGCATCAGCTCGGGCGTCTCGTCGCAGGCGTAGCCGAACATCAGGCCCTGGTCGCCGGCACCGGTGTTCAGGTGGTCGTCGCTCGCGTGGTCCACGCCCTGGGCGATGTCGTTGCTCTGCTTGTCGTACGCGACGAGCACCGCGCAGCCCTTGTAGTCGATGCCGTAGTCGGTGTTGTCGTAGCCGATGCGCTTGATCGTGTCGCGCGCGACCTGGATGTAGTCGACGTGCGCGTTCGTGGTGATCTCGCCGGCCAGCACGACGAGGCCGGTGTTCGTGAGCGTCTCGGCCGCCACGCGGCTGCGCGGGTCTTCGCGGAAGATCGCGTCGAGGATGGCATCGGAGATCTGGTCCGCCACCTTGTCGGGATGGCCTTCGGACACCGATTCCGACGTGAAGAGAAAGTCGTTCGCCATTTGAATAAACTCCTGTGTTTTTTGGCATTTTGGGCGTTGCCCTCAGCCCTCCGGAGCCTTGGCGAACGCTTTAGCAGAGTTGTTTAACGTCGCCCTGCAAGTTGCTCATTTAACTCAGCGACCCCACCATTCTACCGACACGGATCTGTCACCGATGCCCCCCGCGTTCCGCTTCTTCGCCCGATGGACCCTGCCGGCGCTCCACGCGCTGGGCGCGGTGCTGGGCTGGATCGCCTTTCTCGCGTCGCCCACGTACCGCCGCCGCTTTCTCGCCAACGCCGCGCTGGCCGGCTATCCGTTCGCGCGCGTGCGCTCCGCGGTGGCCCATGCGGGCCGCATGGCGGCCGAGCTGCCGCGGCTCTGGCTGCATCCCGAGGCGCCGCCCTGCCGCGTGGAGGGCGCCGAATGCGTGGAGCGTGCCTGGGCGGCCGGCCGGGGCATCGTGTTCCTGACGCCGCACATCGGCTGTTTCGAGCTGTCCGTGCAGATCGCGGCGCGGCGCTGGGCGGAGCAGCACGGGCCCGTCACGGTGCTCTACCGGCCCGCCCGGCAGGCGTGGCTCGCGGAACTCATGCGCACGGCACGCGACCGCCCCGGCATCCGCGCCGTGCCCACCACGCTCTCGGGCGTGCGGCAGATGATCAAGGCGCTGCGCCGCGGCGAGGCCGTGGGCCTGCTGCCCGACCAGGTGCCCCCCGAGGGCCAGGGTCTTTGGGTGCCGTTCTTCGGCCAGCCGGCCTATACGATGACGCTCGCCGCCCGGCTGGTGCAGCAGACCGGTGCCGCGGTGGTCCTCGCGCGCTGCGAGCGCCTGCCGCGCGGCCGGGGCTACGTGCTGCACCTCGAATCCCCGGCCGAACCGCCCTCCGACGACCTCGCCACCGCCACCGCGCAGATCAACCGCTCCATGGAACACATCATCCGCCAGTCCCCCGGCCAGTACCTCTGGGGCTATGGCCGCTACAAGCAGCCGCGCGCCGAATCCGCGCCGGCCTCCCCGGCGCCCGGAGACGCCGCATGACGGCGGGCCGCATCAACACCGCCGTGATGCGCGTGCTCGCGCGCCTGCCGCTGCCGGTGCTGCGCGGGCTGGGCTGGGTGCTGGGCCAGGTGCTCTATGTGCTCGCCAGGCCCCGCCGCAAGGTGACGCTGCGCAATCTCGAACTCTGCTTTCCAGAGGCCAGCCCCACGCAGCGCCGGGCCTGGGCGCGCGAGACCTTCGTGCGCTTCTGCCAGGCCTGGCTGGACCGCAGCTGGCTCTGGATGGCGCCGCGTTCGGTGGTGGAAAAACGCCTGGAGTTCCGCGGCGCACTGAACGAGCTGGAGGGCGACACGCCCACGATCATCTTCGCGCCGCATTTCCTGGGCATGGATGCGGCCGGCACGGCGCTCACGCTGCAGACCGACCGGGCGTTCACCTCGATCTTCACGCCCCATCCCGATCCGGACATCGACGCCTGGCTGTTCGCCGGCCGCCAGCGCTTCGGCAACGTGCGCATGCTGAACCGGGCCGACGGCGTCAAGCCGATCCTGAGCGGGCTGCGCAAGGGCGGGCTGCTCTACCTGCTGCCGGACATGGACTTCGGGCCCAACGATTCGCTGTTCGTGCCGTTCTACGGCATGTCGGCCGCCACCATCACCTCGCTGTCGCGCTTCGCGCGCCTGGGGCGGGCCAAGGTGGTGCCTCTCATCGGCCGCATCACGCCGCGCGGCTACAGCGCCGAGATGATGCCGGCCTGGCAGAACTATCCCACCGACGATCTCGAGGCCGACACCGCCCGCATGAACCGCGAACTGCAGCAGTGGATCGACACCATGCCCGGCCAGTACTACTGGGTGCACCGGCGCTTCAAGTCGCGTCCGCCGGGCGAGCCGCCGGTCTATTGACAGCCCGCGGGGCGGCATGGCCGGCCGGCGCTGCCGTACCCTGCTGTGCAAGGGCAGGGCAATGCGCCCAGGCGCTCAGGGCGCATCCGCCAGGAAGTCCCCGATCTCGCGCGCCACGCGTTCCGGCTGCTCGTGCACGATCCAGTGCGACGCGCCCGGCACGGTGCGCAGCCGCAACGACGGCACCCAGCGCTCCAGGCCGTCCAGCAGGCCCGGCCGCAGCGCGGGATCGTCCAGACCCCAGACGACCAGCGTCGGCATGCCGATGGAGAGCATGGCGTCGGGCAGCTCGACGCCTGCGGCATGTGCCTCGCCTTCACGTGGCGGACGCAGCGGGCTGGCGCGGTAGTAGTTGCACGGGCCCGTGAGCCCTTCGTCCCAGGTGGCGCGGTAGCGGCCCTGCAGTTCGGGCGTGAGCCAGTCGGGCGCGCTGCCGTCCGGGCGGCCGAAGAAGCCGAACAGCCGGCGGTAGCCGTCCTCCGACAGCAGCGTCTCGGCATCCTTCCGGCAGAGGAAATGCATGTACTCGCTCGCCTGCTGCTGCTCGGGGCTCTGCCGCAGTTCCCGCAGGAAGGTGCCG
The DNA here is from genome assembly GCF_031844105.1 of Acidovorax sp. PRC11. Classification (NCBI taxonomy): domain Bacteria; kingdom Pseudomonadati; phylum Pseudomonadota; class Betaproteobacteria; order Burkholderiales; family Comamonadaceae; genus Acidovorax; species Acidovorax sp. PRC11. Next base: position 214,751 of record NZ_JAUZUQ010000005.1, read on the forward strand.
GGGTGGGGCGAGTTCACGATCACCAGGCGCTCCAGCAGATCGGGCCGTTGGTTGGCCAGGTTCCACGCGACCGCGCCGCCCCAGTCGTGCGCGATGAGCGCGGCGAGCCGGCCGCCCGCGTCCGCCGGGCCGCATTCGGCCTCGACCAGCGCCACCAGGTCCTGCACGAGGTGCTTGGCGCGGTACGACTCCACGGCCTGCGGGCTGCTGGAGGGCGCGAAGCCGCGCAGGAAAGGCGCCACGCAGCGGTAGCCGCCGTTTTCGGGGCGCGAGAAATGCTCCAGCATCCCGTCCCAGATGAACGCGCCTTCGGGGAACCCGTGGAGGAAGACGAGCACCGGGCGGCCGGGCTCGCCGCGCGTGCGGCAGTGCAGGGTGATGCCGTGGGGCAGCGAATGGAGCGTGGTGTCGGTCATGCGCGTGTGCGGTGGTCCGCCCGCGCAGCATGTCCACGCGGGGCGTCAGGGGGCTTCGGAATCCTCGGGGCCGGGCGCGGGGTCGGCAGGCTCGGGCTCCTGCGCGGCGCTGTCGCCGGCCGGGGCCGTGCCCTGGGGGTGCGACCACTGCCAGAGCAGTTGCGCCACCTCGTCCACGCCCTGCTTCTTGAGGGCCGAGAACATCTTCACCTCGCCGCCGCCCGCCTGCAGTCGCGTGATGGACAGCACCTTGGCCTGCTCGGCGCGCGTGAGCTTGTCGGCCTTGGTCAGCAGCACGAGGAATTTCAGGCCGGCCTCCACGCGGGGGCGCACCGCTTCCAGCAGGGCCTCGTCGAGCTCGGTGAGGCCCAGGCGCGGATCGCAGAGCAGCACGATGCCCGTGAGGCTCTCGCGGCTCACGAGGTAGTTCACCATCACCTGCTGCCAGCGCTGCTTGTCCGAGCGCGACACGGCCGCGTAGCCGTAGCCGGGCAGATCAGCCAGCACCGCGTCGGTCACGTTCTGCCGGCCGAGGGAGAACAGGTTGATGTGCTGCGTGCGCCCGGGTTTCTTGGAGGCGAACGCGAGCTGCTTTTGCTGCGTCAGCGTGTTGATGCAGGTGGACTTGCCGGCATTGGAGCGTCCGACGAAAGCGATTTCCGGGACGTCGATCGGCGGCAGGTGGTGCAGCTGCGCGGCGGTGGTGAGAAAGCGGGCCGTGTGCATCCATCCCACGGCGAGCTTGGCGTCGGGTGCGGGCGGAACCGGGCCAGCAACTGGCGCATGTGATGTAGTCGTCATAAATGGGGGTTAGCAGGGAGACGCCCGCAAAGGGGCGCATTGTAAGATTGACGGGCTTTGCGGCACCCCTTCTACAACACAGAACCCCCGATATGAAGAAACTGCTCGCCCCCATGCTGATGGCTGCCGCGCTCGCGGTGGCTGCGCTCCCGGCCTCGGCCCAGGCACCTGCGGCGGCGCAGAAGGCGGGCAAGCCGGATCTGGCCAAGGGCGAGGCCAGCTTCACCGCCGTGTGCGCGGCCTGCCACGGGGCCGACGGCAATTCCTCCATCGTCGCCAACCCCAAGCTGGCGCAGCAGCACCCTGAATACCTCGTCAAGCAGCTGCAGGAGTTCAAGTCCGGCAAGCGCAACGACCCGGTCATGAAGGGCATCGCCGCCATGCTGTCGGAAGACGACATGCGCAACATCGCGTGGTGGGTGGCCGGCAAGCAGGCCAAGCCCGGCTTCGCCAAGGACAAGGACCTCGTCGCCCTGGGCGAGCGCATCTACCGCGGCGGCATCGCCGACCGCAACATCGCCGCCTGCGCCGGCTGCCACAGCCCCAACGGCGCCGGCATTCCGGCCCAGTACCCGCGCCTGTCGGGCCAGCACGCCGACTACACGGCCAAGCAGCTCGGCGAGTTCCGCGAGGGCAAGCGCGCCAACAGCGTGCAGATGACGCAGGTCGCCGCCAAGCTCAACGACCGCGAGATCCGTGCCGTGGCGGACTACATCGCCGGCCTGCGCTGATCCCCACGCACCTGCGGGAATTCCGGGAGGCCCCGGCGCTTGATTTGCGTCAAAATCCCACCGGGTGGCCCCCAGGCTTCCGGAACCAGCCGCCGATAATCACACCCAAGACGGGCGGGCACATCTGAACGGATGGCCCGCCTTTTTTGCGTCCGGCCCGTGCTGATCGCACTATCCCGGCCGCCTCTTTTTCACCATTTCCTGCCCCGCGCATCCGCCCGCCCCCATGTCCGACACCCTCCACGGCCATCCGCCCCCGCAGCGCGCCGCCCCCGTGCGCGCCGTGGTCGAGCTGCTGTCGTCCATGCGTTTCGCGATCTCGCTGCTCACGGTGATCTGCATCGCCTCGGTGATCGGCACCGTGCTCAAGCAGCACGAGCCCTCGGTGAACTACGTGAACCAGTTCGGCCCCTTCTGGGCCGAGGTGTTCCTCGCGCTGCGCCTCAACACGGTCTACAGCGCCTGGTGGTTCCTGCTGATCCTGGCGTTCCTGGTGGTGAGCACCTCGCTGTGCATCGCGCGCAACACGCCGCGCTACCTCGCCGACCTGCGCAGCTACAAGGAGAACATCCGCGAACAGAGCCTGAAGGCGTTCCCGCACCGCGCGCAGGCGCCGCTCGCCGGTGAAGCGCCGGAAGCCGCGGCGCGGCGCATCGGCGGGCTGCTCGCGGGCGGCGGCTGGAAGGTGCGCCTGCAGCAGCGCGATACGTCCGCCGGGCCGGGCACGGGCTGGATGGTCGCCGCCAAGGCCGGCGCCGCCAACAAGATCGGCTACATCGCCGCCCACAGCGCCATCGTGCTGATCTGCCTGGGCGGCCTGCTGGACGGCGACCTCATCGTGCGCGCACAGATGTGGCTGGGCGGCAAGACGCCCTATGCGGGCGGCGGGCTCGTCTCGGAAGTGGGCCCGGAGCACCGCCTCTCCGAGCGCAACCCCACGTTCCGCGGCAACCTCTTCGTGGCCGAAGGCACCCAGTCGGGCACCGCGGTGCTGAACCAGTCCGACGGCGTGCTGCTGCAGGAGTTGCCGTTCTCCATCGAGCTCAAGAAGTTCATCGTGGAGCACTACTCCACCGGCATGCCCAAGCTGTTCGCCAGCGAGATCATCATCCACGACAAGGCCACGGGCGACGCCGTGCCCGCGCGTGTGGAAGTCAACCACCCCGCCAGCTACCGCGGCATCGAGATCTACCAGTCGAGCTTCGACGACGGCGGCTCGCGGCTCAAGCTGCGCGCCGTGCCCATGGCGCCGGGCGTGCAGCCGTTCGACGTGGAAGGCACCGTGGGCGGTTCCACCCGCATCGAGCGTGCGGGCGCGGGCAAGGCCACGGGCGCCGACGCTTCGCAGGCCCTCACCCTCGAATTCACGGGGCTTCGCACGATCAACGTCGAGAACTTCGGCGCTGCGGGCAGCGGCGGTTCCGGCGCCGACGTGCGCAAGGTGGACCTGCGCCAGTCCATCGAATCCCGCCTCGGCGCAGGCAACAAGACCGCCACGCCCAAGGAGCTGCGCAACGTCGGGCCCAGCGTCACCTACAAGCTGCGCGACGCGGCGGGGCAGGCGCGCGAGTTCCACAACTACATGCTGCCGGTGGACACGGGCGACGGCCAGCCGGTGTTCCTGCTGGGCGTGCGCGAGACGCCGGCCGATCCGTTCCGCTTCCTGCGCGTGCCGGTCGACGACCAGGGCCGCATGGACGGCTTCCTGCGCATGCGCATGGCGCTGGCGGACCCGGCGCTGCGCGAGCAGGCCGTGCGCCGCTACGTCGCCATCGCGGTCGATGGCTCCCGGCCCGAACTGGCCGAGCAGCTCGCGCAATCCACGCTGCGCGCGCTGTCGCTCTTCGCCGGTGCCGACAATGCCGGCAAGGGTTCAGCTGGCGCACCTCCCCGCGGCGGCCTGCAGGCCATCTCCGACTTCATGGAAGCCAATGTGCCGGCCGACGAGCGGGAGCGGGCGGGCGAAGTGCTCATCCGCATCCTGAACGGCGCGCTGTTCGAGCTCGCGCAGCTCACGCGCGAGCGCGCGGGCCTCGCACTCCTGCCGCAGAACGAGGCCACGCGCGCTTTCATGACGCAGGCCGTGCTGTCGCTGAGCGACGCGCAGGCCTACCCGGCCCCCATGGCGTTCGAACTCGCCCATTTCACCCAGGTGCAGGCCAGCGTGTTCCAGGTGGCGCGCGCGCCGGGCAAGAATGTGGTCTACCTGGGCTGCGCCCTGCTGATCCTGGGCGTCTTCTCGATGCTCTACGTGCGCGAGCGGCGCGTCTGGGTGTGGCTCGCGCCGGGCGCGGGCGGCACGGGAGCGGAGGCCACCATGGCCCTGTCGACCAACCGCAGGACGATGGACGGCGACCGCGAATTCGCCCACCTCACCGAACGGCTCATCGGGGCGAAGCCCCACCACGGAGGCACCACCGCATGAACACGGCGACCACCACCACCATCACCCTGAGCGAGGGCTATTTCGCCCGCCGCAACTGGTTCGACTGGGTGTTCGCGGCCATCGTGGCCGCCGGCGGGCTCTACGCCCTGCAGCGCTACGGCGCCTTCATGGACGTGTACGAGAAGGGCATCCTGCTCGGCGCCATCCCCAGCGCGGTCTGGCTCGGATGGTTCTGGCGGCCGCTGCGCACGCTGATGCTGGCGGTGGCGGCGTTGGCGCTGGTGGCCATCGGCCTTTACCAGCAGGACGGCGCGGGCAGCCTCGCACGGGCGGACACCGTGTTCGGGCTCAAATACTTCCTCTCCAGCCAGTCCGCCATCCTCTGGATGAGCATGCTGTTCTTCATCAGCACCGTGTTCTACTGGCTGGGCATGTTCGCCCGCGGCGAGCGCGGAACGCTGTCGCTGCTGGGCTCGCGCATCGCCTGGGTGGCGATCGCCATGGCGCTGATCGGCACCCTGGTGCGCTGGTACGAGAGCTACCTCATCGGGCCGGACATCGGCCACATCCCGGTGAGCAACCTCTACGAGGTGTTCGTGCTCTTTTGCTGGATGACCGCGGCCTTCTACCTCTACTACGAGGAGCAGTACGCCACGCGCGCGCTCGGCGGGTTCGCCATGCTGGTGGTGAGCGCGGCCGTGGGCTTCCTGCTCTGGTACACCGTGGTGCGCGAAGCACACGAGATCCAGCCCCTGGTGCCCGCCCTGAAGAGCTGGTGGATGAAGCTGCACGTGCCCGCCAACTTCATCGGCTATGGCACCTTCGCGCTCGCGGCCATGGTCGCGTTCGCCTACCTCATCAAGCAGCAGGCCGGCGAGACGCGCTGGTGGAGACTCGCGCCGCTGTGGCTGCTGGGCGTGGTGCTGTGCTTCGAGCCCATCGTGTTCCGCCAGGGCGCGGCCGAGAACGGCGGCAGCTACTGGATGGTGTATTTCGGCATCTCCGCGCTGATCGTGGCCGGCATCCTGCTGGGCCGCCGGCGCATCGCCGCGCGCCTGCCGTCCTTCGAGGTGCTCGACGACGTGATGTACAAGGCCATCGCGGTCGGCTTCGCGTTCTTCACCATCGCCACCGTGCTGGGCGCGCTCTGGGCGGCCGAGGCCTGGGGCGGCTACTGGAGCTGGGACCCGAAGGAGACCTGGGCGCTCATCGTCTGGCTCAACTACGCGGCCTGGCTGCACATGCGGCTGATGAAGGGGCTGCGCGGCACCGTGTCGGCCTGGTGGGCGCTGGTGGGCCTCGGCGTGACGACGTTCGCGTTCCTGGGCGTGAACATGTGGCTGTCCGGACTGCACAGCTACGGAACGTTGTAGCGCCGGATGAATCCTTCGGAGGGTTCGGCGCGTATAACCAGGGTCTTCCCACCCCCGCGCGCCCCCACCGAGGACCCTTCATGCTCATCCGCAACCACGACGACGGCTTTCTGCACCCCGCCGGCAGCGAGATCACTCCCCGCGCGGTCTATGACAACCGCCGCGACCTCCTCAAGCTGATGGCCACGGGCGCCGCCGGCGCGGCCCTGGCGGCCTGGGCCGGTCGCGAGGCCCTGGCGCAGACGCCCCGGCCCGGCAAGCTGGCGGCCCTGCCCAGCGTTCCCAGCAAGGTGGCGGGCGCCACCACCATCGAGAAGCTGACCGACTACAAGGACGCCAGCACCTACAACAACTTCTACGAATTCGGCGTCGACAAGAGTGATCCGGCCCGCAACGCGCACACGCTGAAGACCTCGCCGTGGACGGTGGAGGTGGAAGGCCTCGTCAACAAGCCCGGCAAGTTCGCCATCGAAGACCTGCTCAAGCTGAGCCCGCAGGAGGAGCGCATCTACCGGCTGCGCTGCGTCGAGGGCTGGTCGATGGTCATTCCCTGGGTGGGCTACTCGCTCGCCGAACTGATCAGGCGCGTCGAGCCGCAAGGCAGCGCCAAGTACGTCGAGTTCGTGACCCTGGCCGACAAGCAGACCATGCCCTACGTGGGCCGCCCCGTGCTCGACTGGCCCTACACCGAGGGCCTGCGCATGGACGAGGCCATGCACCCCCTGACGTTGCTTGCCTTCGGCATGTATGGTGAAGTGCTGCCCAATCAGAACGGCGCGCCCGTGCGCCTCGTGGTGCCCTGGAAGTACGGCTTCAAGAGCGCCAAGAGCCTGGTCAAGATCCGCTTCGTCGAAAAGGAACCCGGCACGGCCTGGAACAAGGCCGCCAAGCAGGAGTACGGCTTCTATTCCAACGTGAACCCGGAAGTGGACCACCCGCGCTGGAGCCAGGCCACCGAGCGCCGCATCGGCGAGGACGGCCTGTTCGCCAAGAAGCGCAAGACGCTCATGTTCAACGGCTACGAGGCCCAGGTCGGCCAGCTCTACGCGGGCATGGATCTCAAGAAGTTCTATTGATCCGCGGAGCGCCGTCGCCCACGCACGGCGCCCGGGCCGGATGCCGCCGGCCTGCTGGCCTCCTGTAGACCTCCATGAAAAAACTGTTGCTGCATCCCGCCGCCAAGCCGGTCGTCTTCACGATCTGCCTGCTGCCCTTCGCCTGGCTCGTCTACGGCGTGCTGGCCGACCGCCTGGGTCCCAATCCCGCCGAAGCGCTCATCCGCGCCTCCGGCGACTGGGCCCTGCGCGGCCTGTGGATCGCGCTGTCGGTGACGCCGCTGCGCGTGCTCACCGGCATGCCGGCACTGGCGCGGTTCCGCCGCATGATCGGGCTGTTCGCGTTTTTCTACGCGCTCCTGCACCTGCTGTGCTACGCCTGGCTGGACATGGGGTTCGACATTCCGGAAATTGCGCGCGACATCGCCAAGCGGCCCTTCATCCTCGTGGGCATGCTCGCCTTCGCCCTGCTGCTGCTGCTCGCGGCCACCTCGTTCAACCGGGCCATCCGCTGGCTGGGCGGCAAGCGCTGGCAGGCCCTGCACCGCACCGTGTACGTGGCCTCTGTTCTGGCGCTGCTGCATTTCTTCTGGATGCGGTCCGGCAAGAACCTCGTGGGGGAAGTCGCGATTTATGCGGCCATCCTGGCTGCGTTGCTGGGGTGGCGGGTGTGGAAGGCAGTGCGCGGTGCGCGTGTTGCCAGGGCCGTGGCTTCGTGACCCAGGGTCGATCGGGGAAGGCCTTTTTGACGGCCCTCAGGCCCGCACCGCCTGCAGCGCCGGCCTCACCTGCCGTGTGCCCGGATCGATGAACGCCGTGGGCAACTGGTAGGCCCGGTCGTCGAACAGGTCGATGCCGCACTGCAGGTTTTCGATCCAGTCGTAGAAATCGGCGACCGCCTGGCGGCCCAGGATGGGCGCGCCGTGCTGCGGCACCAGCATCGAGATGTCGAGCTGGCGGGCCATGCGCGTCCAGAGGCGCAGGATCTTGTTGGACACCATGTACCGGCGGTGGAAGCCCTCCATGCGCGGGATGTGCGGGCGCAGGTCGGTCACCGGGGTGCGCGCCTCGGCGCCGGAGGTCATCGAGACGCCCAGGTCGCCCGTGAAGAGGATCTTGCTCACCGGGTCGTAGAAGTGGAAGTTGCCCTCGGAGTGCATGAAGTGCGCGGGCAGCAGCACCAGTTCATGCCGTCCCAGCGGCAGGTGGCCGCCGACGTCGGGCACGCCGATGACGCGGTTCTCGGTCTTGCCGACCTTGGTGAAGTGGGGGGCGAAGCGTTCCCAGATGCGCGAGATCACCAGCGTGGCCTTGGTGCTGGTCATCCAGCGGTCGAGCGAGGCGATGATGTCCGGATCGGCATGCGAGGCGATCAGGTAGGAGAGCTTGTGCGGCGGAAAATGCCTGCTCATTCCCATGAACAGCTCGTTGAAGGCGAGATTGCCGCCCGGGTCGATGATCGCCCCGGTGTCGCCGTCCACGATGAGGAACTGGTTGGCCTGCACCGCCTGGCCGTCCTCCTCGATGAGGTCGGAGAACATCAGGCATGCATGCTGCCCGTCCCGATACAGTTCCAGAGGTTCCGATGCCATGGCGTCCCGTCCGTCGTGAAACGGCCAATGTACGGACACCGGCCCGGCGGGAGCTTGATGCGCATCAAGCGAATGGTCAGGCGGGCAGCTTCTCGTGGCGGAACGTGTCTTCGAGCGTCTCGCGCGCGCGGATGACGTCGGCGCGGCTGCCGTCCACCAGCACCTCGGCAGGGCGGGAGCGCGTGTTGTAGTTGCTGCCCATCGCGCTGCAATAGGCTCCGGCGGAGAGCACGGCCAGCCGGTCGCCCGCCTGCACGGCCAGCGTCCGGTCGCGGCCGATCCAGTCGCCGCTCTCGCAGATCGGGCCGACCACGTCGTACACCGCGGCGTCCGTGCCCGGTGCGGCGGGCGCCACCGGAACGATCGCGTGGAACGCCTGGTACATCGCCGGCCGCGGCAGGTCGTTCATCGCCGCATCGACGATGCAGAAATTCTTCTGCTCGCCGGGCTTCACGTAGAGCACTTCGGTGAGGCACACGCCCGCGTTGCCCACCAGGGAGCGCCCCGGCTCGATCATGAACTGCCGGTCGCCGTAACCGCGCGCGTCGAGCCGCGTGAGCAGCTGCGCCCACAGCGCATCGGCCGCGGGCGGCGTGTCGCCGTTGTAGTCGATGCCCAGGCCGCCGCCGAAGTCGATGTGGTGGATCGGAATGCCCGCCGCCTCGATCTGCGCGACGAGGTCGAGCATGCGGTCCACGGCGTCGAGGTACGGCGTGGCCTCGGTGATCTGCGAGCCGATGTGGCAGTCGATGCCCACCACCTGCAGGCCCGGCAGGGCCGCGGCGCGCTGGTAGGTGGCCACGGTGCGCTCGTGGGCCACGCCGAACTTGTTCCCCTTGAGGCCGGTCGAGATGTAGGGATGGGTCTTCGGATCGACGTTGGGATTCACGCGGATGCTCACGGGCGCGCGCTTGCCGCAGGCCACCGCGACTTCGCTGAGCACGTCGAGCTCGGGCTCGCTCTCCACGTTGAAGCAGCCGATGCCGGCCTGCAGCGCCTCGCGCATTTCCTGGCGCGTCTTCCCCACGCCGGAGAAGATCACCTTGGCGGCGTCGCCGCCCGCGGCCAGCACGCGCCGCAGTTCGCCGCCGGAGACGATGTCGAAGCCGCAGCCCGCGCGCGCGAAGAGCTGCAGCACCGCCAGCGACGAGTTGGCCTTCATCGCGTAGCAGATCTGCACCTTGCGGCCCGCGAAGCCCCGCTGGTAGGCGGCGAGTGCCGCGAGCATGGACGCCTTGGAATACACGTAGAGCGGCGTGCCGTGCTCCCGCGCCAGATCGGACGCGCGCACGGATTCGATGAACAGTTCGCCGCCCTGGTAGGCGATGTGGGGATGTCCGGGCAGTGCGGGCAGCGTCATGGGGTGGTGGTGGAGGCGGGGGACGACGCGGGGGTCGCGGAAGAGGGGGCGGCCGCAGGCGACGCCTGGGGGACGGAGGGCGCAGGAGACGGCGCCAGCACCGGTGCCGGGATGGGCGAGGGCGTCGGCGTGTCGCGCATGGGATCGAGCGTCTGCGGCAGCGTGGCGCGCTGCTGCGCGGCGGGGTCGCCCGGCAGGTAGAGCGCCCCGCGCTGGCCGCAGCCCGCGAGCAGGGCAACCGCACCGGCAGCAAGGGCGCAGGTGCTGACTAGAATTTGCGAAGCTCTCAACATCCGCAAATTGTAGAAGTAATGACCGATCTCGAATTCCAGGACCATGCCGAGAAACTGCTGCTGGCGGTGGAGCAGGGCTGCGACCGCATCAACGATGCGAGCGATGCCGACCTCGATGCCCAGCGCACCGGCGGCATGGTGACCATCACCTTCCCCAACCGCAGCCAGATCGTCGTCAACCTGCAAAAGCCCCTGCACGAGGTCTGGATGGCCGCGCAGTCCGGCGGCTACCACTACCGCTTCGACGGCCACGCCTGGCAGGACACGAAAGGCGCCGGGGAGTTCTTCGCGGCCCTGAGCCAGGACGCGTCGCGCCAGGCGGGCATGCCGCTGACGTTCAAGGCGTCCTGAGCGGGCCGATCCTCCGCCGGAAAATCCCCGTTAAAAAAGGCACCGCGGCCGAGGCCGGGGTGCCTTTTTCCATCGTCCTCCCGCGGGGTGCGCGGGAAGGTGGCCTTCAGTTGCGGAACAGGTCCAGGATCCGGTTGCGCTCCTCCGTCGGCGGAGGTGCCTGCGGCGGCGCGCCCGGGACCGCGGACGCCGGGGCGGAATGGTCTTCCATGCCCACGCTCGCCACGCCGGCGTTGCGTGCGAACTCCTCGTAGAACCATTCGCCGCCCACGTTCACCACGCCGGGCGGCACGGTGGGTTCGGCCACCGGCACGCCCTTCAGCGCACGCTCCATGAAGCTGATCCAGATCGGCAGGCTCAGGCCGCCCCCGGTCTCGCGGCTGCCGAGGTTGCGCGGCGTGTCGTAGCCGATCCAGGTCACGGCCGCGATGGTGGGCTGGAAGCCGGCGAACCAGGCGTCCACCGCGTCGTTGGTCGTCCCGGTCTTGCCGTAGATGTCCGGGCGCTTGAGCGTCGCCTGCGCCTTCGCGGCCGTGCCCGAGCGCGCGACTTCCTGCAGCAGGCTGTCCATCACGAAGGCGTTGCGCGGCTCGATGGCGCGCGGATTGGCCGTGGTCGCCGGCGGCTCGAAGTTCGACAGGATGCGGCCCTTGTGGTCGGTCACCCGCGCGATGAGGTAGGGGTTCACGCGGTAGCCGCCGTTCGCGAACACCGAGTAGGCGGCCACCATCTGCATCGGGGTCACCGAACCCGCGCCCAGCGCCATCGTGAGGTAGGCGGGGTGCTTGTCGGCATCGAAGCCGAAGCGGGTGATCCAGTCCTGCGCCGTCTTCGGACCGACGGCCTGCAGCACGCGGATGGAGACCACGTTCTTCGACTTCGCCAGTGCGGTGCGCAGCGTCATCGGGCCGTCGTACTTGCCGTCGTAGTTCTTGGGCTCCCACGGCTGGCCGCCGGTGGTGCCGGCGCTGAAGAACAGCGGCGCGTCGTTCACCACGGTGGCGGGCGTGAAGCCCTTCTCGAGCGCCGCCGAATAGATGAACGGCTTGAAGCTGGAGCCCGGCTGCCGCCAGGCCTGGGTCACGTGGTTGAACTTGTTCTTGTCGAAGTCGAACCCGCCCACCAGCGCCTTGATCCCGCCGCTGCGCGGATCGACGGCCACGAAGGCGCCCTCGACCTCGGGCAGCTGGGTGATGTCCCAGGTCTTCTTCGGCGTCTGGATGATGCGGATCACCGCGCCGCGGCGGATGCGGATGTTGGGCGGCGCCTTGTCGCTCAGGCCCGACTGCGCGGGCTTGAGGCCTTCGCCCGTGATCTCGATCGGCTCGCCGTTCGCGCGGGCCGCCACGATCTTCTTGGGCGACGCCTCCAGCACGACGGCGGAGAGCACGTCGCCGTTGTCCGGATGCCCGGCCAGGGTGTCGTCGATCACGTCCTCGGCTTCCTGCGGGTCGGTGGGCAGCGCGACGAACTTCTCGGGGCCGCGGTAGTGCTGGCGCCGCTCGTAGTCCATGATGCCCTTGCGCAGCGCCTGGTAGGCGGCTTCCTGGTCACCGGCATTCAGCGTGGTGTAGACGTTCAGGCCGCGCGTATAGGCTTCGTTGCCGTACTGCGCATAGATGAGCTGGCGCGCCATCTCGGCGACGTATTCGGCATGGATGCGGGTGTTGTCCGGTCCGCCGGGCCGGATCTTCAGGTCTTCCTGCTTGGCGGCCGCGCCTTCCTCGGCCGTGATGAAGCCGTTCTCGACCATGCGGTCGATGATGTAGAGCTGGCGGATCCGGGCGCGCTTGGGGTTGCTGATGGGGTTGTAGGCGGAAGGGGCCTTGGGCAGGCCCGCGAGCATGGCCGCCTCGGCGATGCTGATGGATTTCAGGGGCTTGCCGAAATACGCCTCCGATGCGGCGGCGAAGCCGTAGGCGCGGTTGCCCAGATAAATCTGGTTCATGTAGATCTCGAGAATCTGGTTTTTGGTCAGCAGGTGCTCGAGCTTGAAGGTCAGTAATATTTCGTAAATTTTTCGGGTAATTGTTTTTTCGGACGACAGATAAACGTTGCGCGCCACCTGCATCGTGATGGTGGAGGCGCCCTGGCTCTTGACGCGGCCGAGGTTGGCGAGACCGGCCCGCACCATGCCCTTGTAGTCCACGCCGCCGTGCTGGAAGAAGCGCGCGTCCTCGATGGCCAGCACCGCGTTCGTCATCACCTTCGGGATCTCGTCGATCGGGGTGAGGTTGCGGCGCTCCTCGCCGAATTCGCCCAGCAGCGCGCCTTCCACCGAGTACACCCGCAGCGGCAGCTTCGGCCGGTAGTCGGCCAGGTCCGAGACATCGGGCAGGTTGGGGTAGGCCACCGCCAGCGCCACGGCGATCAGCAGCGCCAGGCCCGCCGCCCCGGCGGCGGCGATCCCCACCAGCCAGACCATGCTCTTGAGCATCCATCGGAGCCACGTGGGACGGGCGGGGGCGCTCGGCTGCGCATGCTTGTCAGGGGAGGGAGGCGGCATATCTGTCCAGAGGAATCAACCGGGCATTATAAAAAATCGCCCGTTGCATCACGGTTTTTTTCGTGTGCGCGGCCAGAGCGGGGACGCCCCTCGGGAAGGTTCGGGAAGGCCCCCCATAACGCCGGGAAGTTCCCCGGAAAACCGTCTGCTTTTGACAACGCGACGCCGGTCGGCGCGCGGGGCATCGCTTTGCCGCGCCGCAACCTTACTGCTAGCATTCATGTGAAGTGTTAAGTTTTGTTGCGTCAAAAAGGCGAGTTACAGGGGGCCAATCTTGATCTCTTTGGGATCTTTGTTCAGTCGCCAGGCTGCGCCACTGCTGGGTATCGACATCAGTTCCTCCAGCGTGAAGCTGGTGGAACTGGGGCGCGACAAGGCGGGGGGGCTGGTGCTGGAGCGTTGCGCGATTGAGCCCCTGGAACGCGGGTGGATCAGCGACGGCAACATCGAGAAGTTCGACGAGGTGGCGGAAGCCCTGCGCCGGCTGGTCAAGAAAAGCGGCACGCGCACCAAGAACGTGGCGCTGGCGCTGCCGCCCTCGGCCGTCATCACCAAGCGCATCACGCTTCCGGGCGGCATGACCGAGCAGGAGCTCGAAGTGCAGGTCGAATCGGAAGCCAACCAGTACATCCCGTTCTCGCTGGACGAGGTCAGCCTCGACTTCTGCGTCATCGGGCCCAACAAGAACGCGCCCGGCGACGTGGACGTGCTCATCGCCGCATCCCGCCGCGAGAAGGTGCAGGACCGCCAGGGGCTCGCCGAGGCCGCGGGCCTCAAGCCCGTGATCGTCGACATCGAATCGCACGCCTCCCGCCTCGCCGCCGGCCGGCTCATCGAGGCGCTTCCCGGCCAGGGCAGCGACGCCCTGGTGGCGCTCTTCGAAGTGGGCGCACTCACGACCAGCATGCAGGTCATCCGCAACGACGAGGTCCTCTACGACCGGGACCAGGCCTTCGGCGGGGCGCAGCTGACGCAGCTCATCGTCCGTCAATACGGGTTTTCTGCCGAAGAGGCGGAAAGCAAGAAGCGCAGCGGCGACCTGCCCGAGGATTACGGCTCCGCCGTCCTGCGGCCGTTCGTGGAGAGCATGGCTCAGGAAATCGGTCGTGCATTGCAGTTCTTCTTCACCAGTACGCCCTACAACCGGGTGGATCACATCATGCTGGCCGGAGGCTCGGCGCCCCTGCCCGGGCTGACGGAAGCCGTCACCCAGCATTCGGGCTGCGCCTGCACGGCCGTCAATCCCTTTGAGGGCATGGAGATCGGAAGTTCCGTGCGGCTCAAGAAGATGGTGCGCGAAGCGCCGTCCTACCTCACCTCGTGCGGGCTCGCCATGCGGAGGTTCCTCCAGTGATTCTCATCAACCTGCTGCCCCACCGCGAGGCCGCCCGGAAGCGCCGCAAGGAAGCCTTCCAGGTGGCCATGTTCGCGTCCTTCCTCGTGGGGCTGGCGATCGCTGCCATCGTCTACTGGTGGTTCCAGATGATGATCGGCGAGCAGCAGGGGCGCAACGCCTTCCTGCAGTCCGAGATCAAGGTCCTGGAGGGCCAGATCAAGGAGATCGCCACCATCGAGGAGGAAATCGCCTCCCTGCGCGCCCGCCAGAAGGCGGTCGAGGACCTGCAGTCCGACCGCAACCTGCCGGTGCACCTGCTCACGGAACTCGTGCGCCAGCTGCCCGACGGGGTCTACATCACGAGCCTGAAGCAGGCCGACCAGGTCATCACCATGCAGGGCATGGCGCAATCCAACGAGCGCGTCTCGGAGATGCTGCGCAACCTGTCCGACAACACGCCCTGGTTCTCCAAGCCCGAACTGGTGGAGATCGTGGCCGCCAACGTCGCGCTCACGCCGCGCGACCAGCGCCGCGTCGCCTCCTTCAACGTGCGCTTCCGCCTCATGCGGACCAGCGAGGCGCAGAAGGCCATGGACGGAGCCAGCGCACCGCGCGCGGCAGGGGGATGACGAACATGGCGACGAAACGAAAGACATCGGTGGATTTCGGCGCGATGCAGGAGAACCTGCAGCGCCAGTTCCGCAACCTGGACCCCAAGGACCCCTCGCTCTGGCCGCCGGTGCCCCGCCTGCTGCTGTGCGTGTTCATCGCCCTCGGCATCGCCGCGTTCCTGTGGTTCTTCAAGATCAACGAATACCAGGACGAGCTCGAGGCCGAGCGCGCCAAGGAAGTCAGCCTGCGCGAGGACTACCAGCGCAAGCTCGTCAAGGCCGTGAGCCTCGATGCCCTGAAGAAGCAGCGCGAGCAGGTGCAGCAGTACGTGATCCAGCTGGAAAAGCAGCTGCCGAGCAAGGCCGAGATGGCGGCGCTGCTCTCCGACATCAACCAGGCGGGGCTGGGCCGCAGCCTGCAGTTCGAGCTGTTCCGGCCGGGGCAGGTGGTCGTGCGCGACTATTACGCCGAGTTGCCGATCTCGATCAAGGTCACCGGCAAGTACCATGACGTCGGCGCCTTCGCGGCGGACATCGCGAACCTGTCGCGCATCGTGACCCTGAACAACATCTCGCTCGCTCCGGCGAACGCGAAGGACGCCTCGGCCGGAGCACTGTCCATGGACGCCACGGCGCGCACGTTCCGCTACCTGGATACCGACGAGATCCAGGCGCAGCGCAAGGCGGCCGGGGGGGCGAAGAAATGACGCGGCGCTTCGTGTACTGCCTCGCCGCACTGGCGATGCTCGGACTGCAGGGCTGCGGCTCCTCGAACGAGGACGAGCTGCGGGAGTGGATGGCCCAGCTGCGCGCCACGACCCGGCCGCACGTGACCCCCCTGAGCGAGCCCAAGCGGTTCCAGCCCGAGAACTACGTCGCGGACGAATCCGCCGATCCGTTCAACCTGGCCCGGCTCACCCAGGCGCTGCGGCGCGACTCCACGCAGGTGGCCGCGAACGCGACGCTGATCGCTCCGGAGATGGCGCGCCGCAAGGAGCCGCTGGAAGCCTTCCCGCTGGACGCGATGAGCATGGTCGGAAGCCTGAACAAGAGCGGGATGCCCACGGCGCTGCTGAAGGTGGACAACCTGATCTACCAGGTGCGCGTGGGCAATTACCTGGGCCAGAACTACGGAAAGATCACCCGGATCACCGAGACGGCCATTCAACTGCGTGAAATCGTGCAGGACGCCACGGGCGACTGGATAGAGCGTCCCGCGACGCTGGATCTCCAAGAGGGGAAGAAATGATTCAAACGAAATGGTTCGGTTACCGCTGCCGAGCGGCTCTGCTGGCCGCGGCGGCCGCGCTCTGCGGCAGCTGGGCCCATGCGCAATCCTCGATCCAGGCGGTGCAAGGCGCCGTGCAGGGCGGCACGGAGATGGTGCGCATCGAGCTGTCGCAGCCGCTTGCGGCGGTGCCTTCGGGCTTCGCCATCCAGGCACCCGCGCGCATCGCGCTTGATTTCCCGAACACCACCAACGGCACGGGCAAGTCGATCGTCGAGGTGAACCAGGGCAATCTCAAATCCGTGAACATCGTCGAGGCGGGCGACCGCTCGCGCGTGGTGCTCAACCTGAAGCAGCCCACCTCGTACCGCGCCGAAATCCAGGGCTCGGCCCTGCTGGTCCTGCTGCAGCCTGCCGCGGCACCCGCCGCCACCCAGACGACCGCGCCTGCCGTCTTCGCCGAGAGCCGCAACACCGACGTGATGCCGCTGCGGGACGTGGACTTCCGCCGCGGCACGGACGGGGCCGGCCGGATCATCGTCGGCCTGGCGAACAACCAGGTCGGCGTCGATCTGCGCAAGCAGGGCAACAACCTGGTGGTCGAGTTCCTGAAGTCCTCGCTGCCCGAAGGCCTGCGCCGGCGCCTGGACGTGACCGATTTCGGTACGCCCGTGCGCATCGTGACGACCAACCCCCAGGGCGACCGCGTGCGCATGACGATCGAGCCGATCGGTGAGTGGGAGCACAGCGCCTACCAGAGCGACAACCAGTTCGTGGTCGAGGTCCGCCAGAAGAAGGTGGACCTGAACAAGCTCACCCAGGGCCCGGGTTTCAGCGGCGAGAAGCTGTCGCTCAACTTCCAGAACATCGAAGTGCGCTCCCTGCTGCAGGTGATCGCCGACTTCACCAACTTCAACATCGTCACCTCCGACACGGTGACGGGCGCGCTCACGCTGCGGCTGAAGGACGTGCCGTGGGACCAGGCCCTGCAGATCATCATGGACGCCAAGGGCCTGGGCATGAAGAAGTCCGGCTCCGTGCTGTGGATCGCGCCCAAGGACGAGATCGACGCCCGCACCAAGAAGGACTACGAGGCCGCGCTCGCGATCCAGAAGCTGGAGCCGCTGCGCACCCAGGCCTTCCAGCTGAACTACGCCAAGGCCACCGACATGGTGGCCCAACTGGCCAACAACAGCACCGGGAGCACGGGCGCTTCCACGCGCTTCCTGTCCGAGCGCGGCAGCGCGATCGCCGAGCCCCGCACGAACCAGCTCTTCGTCACCGACACGCCCGCCAAGCTCGAAGAAGTCCGCCAACTGCTGAGCACGCTGGACGTGGCCGTGCGCCAGGTGATGATCGAGGCGCGCATCGTCGAGGCCCGCGACACCTTCGGCAGGTCCCTGGGCGTGCGCCTGGGCGGCGCCGACCTGCGGGCCAACCGCGGCGGCGACGGCGGCTACAGCGTGGGCGGCGGCAACCGCCTGGCCCTCGGCACCAGCTACAACAATGCCGTGGCTTCCAGCGGAGGCGGCGGAACGGTCGCCACGGGCACGGATGCAGCCGGTTCCACCTTCGTGAACCTGCCCGCGGCCCTGTCCTCGGGCGCGAGCTTCGGCAACTTCGCCCTCACGCTCTTCAATTCCGCGGCGAACCGGTTCCTGACGCTGGAGCTCTCCGCCATGGAGGCGGACGGCCAGGGCAAGGTGGTCTCGAGCCCGCGGCTCATCACCGCCGACCAGACCAAGGCCCTGATCGAGCAGGGCACCGAGTACCCCTATTCCGTCACCGCGCCGAACGGCGCCACCACCATCGCCTTCAAGAAGGCGGTGCTGAAGCTGGAAGTGACGCCGCAGATCACGCCCGAGGGCAACATCATCCTCGATCTGGATGTGAACAAGGACAGCAAGGGAGAGACGACCACCCAGGGCGTCGCGATCGACACGAACCACGTCAAGACGCAGGTTCTGGTGGAGAACGGCGGCACGGTGGTGATCGGCGGGATCTTCCGGTTGGAGGAAACCAACCAGGAGAACAAGATCCCCGTGCTGGGAGACGTGCCGGTGGTCGGCAACCTCTTCAAAAACAGGACCCGGGAGTCCACCAAGCGTGAAATGCTGGTGTTCATCACGCCGAAAGTGATTTCGGACAAGGGCCCGGTGCGTTGAACGGATGGGAAGAAAAGATGAAATACATACATAGATTCATGGCATTGATTGCCTGCCTGGTACTGGCTGCCTGCGGAGGCGGCGGCGGGAGCGGGGGCTCGAATGGTTCGGGCGGTGGCGGGACGACCACGCCGACGCCCACGGTGAGCCTGGTGATCGTCGATGCGTCGAACCAGTCGGTGACCAGCATCACCTCCGGTGGCGCGTACCAGGCCAAGGCGACCGTCAAGGACGCCAACGGCGCGGCCGTGGCCAACCGGGTGGTGACGTTCAGCGTCAGCGGCTCCTCGGTCGCCACGCTGGCGCAACCCACCGCGCTGACGGACGCCTCCGGTGTGGCGCAGGTGCCGATCGGTCCTGCCTCGTTCACCTCGTCCGGTGCCGCGACGCTCACGGCCACCGTGGAAGTTCCCGTTCCCGGCGGAACCACGACGGTGACCGGCACGGGCAAGCTCGACTTCGCGGTGACCGCCGCGGGCCTCACGCTGTCGCCCATTTCCATCGGCTCTGCCAATCTGCCCTCGGGTGGCAACACGACCCTGTCGGTGACGGCCCAGGTGAACGGCAACGCCCTCTCCGGCACGCCCGTCAACGTGGCATTCTTCGCCTCCTGCGGGCGCATCAACGGGCAGGACGGCTCGGCCGGCGGCGTCAGCGTCACCACCAACGGCAGCGGCATCGCTTCGGCGAACTACACCGCGGTCAATGCCGACGGCACCCTGTGCAGCGGCCTCGTGAACGTTTCCGCGTCCAGCGCCGGCGCTTCCACCCGCACCGCGACCCTGACCGTCGCCTCTCCCGTCGCGAACGCCGTGACCTTCGTGTCCGCCTCGCCCGCCCAGATCTTCGTGGCGGGCTCGGGTGCGGCCGAGCAGTCGGTCGTCGCATTCAAGGTGTTCGCGGCATCGGGCACGCCGCTGCCCGGCGTCAGCGTGGTCTTCAGCATTCAGACCAACCCGGGTGGCGTGGGCCTGAATGCGACCGGCTCCACCGCGAACGTGACGGCCACGACCGATCAGGCCGGCCAGGCCACGGTTTCCGTGTTCTCCGGAACGATCCCCGGCCCCGTGAAGGTGCGTGCCGCTCTGGCCGCTGCCCCCACGGTGTTCGCCGAATCGCAGAACCTGACGATCGCTTCCGGCCCGCCGTCGCAGCGGTTCATGAGCCTGTCCGTGAGCACCTTCAACATCGAAGGCTGGGCCCGTGACGGCACTCCGGCACAGCTGACGGTGCGGATCGCCGACCGCCAGGGCAACGCCGTGGCGGATGGCACCGTGGTCAACTTCACGGCCGAAGGCGGCCAGGTCGCCAACAGCTGCGCCACCACCACCGTGAACAAGATCTCGTCGTGCTCCGTGGACTTCGTGAGCCAGAACCCCCGTCCCGAGGGCGGCCGGGTTTCCGTGCTCGCCTATCTGGCCGGCACCAAGGACTACGTGGACAACAACGGCAACAACATCTTCGATGCCGGAGACACGCTGGTCCAGATCGGCGATGCCTACCGCGACGACAACGAGAACAACGCGTTCGACACGGGCGAGTTCTTCATTCCTCGTGGCGGCTCGCTGGCATGCGCCGGTGCCGGGGGCAGCAACCCTTCTCGCGAAAACACCTGCAGCGAAGGGCTGGCAACGACGGTTCGGCAAGCCACCGTGATCCTGTACTCGTCCAGCACGCCCGTCTTTTCCGACGTGGTCGCATCTCCCGGCGGGATTTCTTTCAGGCTCGGAAGCTCTGACAACCAACTGCTTCCCATGCCTGCGGGAACGACCGTGACGGCCACGTCGGCGGCGGATGGTTGCTCCGTGGGCGAGGTGAGCGGTTCCCCTGTGGTGAACACCATCCCGAGGCCCGGCATTCCCGGAGAAGATCTCAAGACCGGGGTGGCCATCGGCCTGAAGGGGTGCACGGCAGGCCAGCAAATCAATGTGAAGGTCACTTCTCCTGCCGGCCTGGTGTCTTCGGCTTCCTTCCAGCTGCAGTGAATGTCGTACTGATCGGCCTTCCCGGTTCGGGCAAATCCACCGTCGGGCGCCAGCTCGCCCGGCGGCTGGGTCTGCCCTTCACCGACTCCGACCACGTGATTGAGCAGCGCATCGGCGGCTCGATCCGTGGTTTTTTCGATCGGGAAGGGGAGGCGGCCTTCCGTGACCTCGAAGAGGACGTGATCCGCCAGCTCACCGAGGATGCGGCCCCGCGCGTGCTCGCCACCGGCGGCGGCGCGGTGATCCGCCCTGCGAACCGCGCACGCCTGCGGGAGCGGGGCACGGTGGTGTACCTGAACGCCACGCCCGAGGAAATCTTCCGGCACATCAAGCACGACCAGGCGCGGCCGCTGCTGCAGGTAGCCTCGCCGCTGGACCGGCTGCGCGAGCTGCAGCAGGAGCGGGATCCGCTCTACCGCGAGACCGCGCATTTCGTGGTGGCGACCGGACGCGGCAAGAACGTGGTCGCGCTGGCCCAGCACATCGCCATGCAGCTCGAGCTGGCGGGCGTGCGGTCGCCCGCGCCCTGACCCCGGCACGCCGCGGCCGTCACCGCCGTGGGCGCAGCCCTGGTGGCGGAAGCCGATAGACTCAGGGCATGACAGCCGACGCCCCGACCCCCTGCGACACCACCGACCGGGCCTCCCGGTCTCTGAGCCCTTCCGCGCCCGAGGCGGCCCCCCTGCGTTCCGGAGGGCTCCGCGCTGCCGGCACGGCGGCGGCGGCAGCAGCGGCCGGCGCAGCCGCCGATGGCACCTCAGCACGCGCCGCACGCGTCGAGATCGACCTGGGCGACCGCAGCTACGGCATCGAGATCGGGGCCGGCCTGCTGGGCGATGCGCGCACCTACGCGGGCCTGCCGCGGGCCACGCGGGCGCTGATCGTGACCAACGAGACGGTGGCGCCGCTCTATGCGGAGCCGCTGCGCGGCGCGCTGTCGGCCCACTACCCTGAAGTGCTGGTCGCCGTGCTGCCGGACGGCGAGGAACACAAGGACTGGACGACGCTGAACCGCATCTTCGACGCCCTGCTGTCGCAGGGCTGCGACCGCAAGACGGTGCTGTTCGCCCTGGGCGGCGGCGTGGTGGGCGACATGACGGGCTTCGCGGCCGCGAGCTACATGCGCGGCGTGCCGTTCGTGCAGGTGCCGACGACGCTGCTCGCGCAGGTGGATTCGTCGGTGGGCGGCAAGACGGCCATCAACCATCCCCTGGGCAAGAACATGATCGGGGCGTTCTACCAGCCGCAGCGGGTGGTGTGCGACCTGTCCACGCTCGCCACGCTGCCGGCCCGCGAGCTGAGCGCCGGGCTGGCCGAGGTGATCAAGTACGGCCCGATCGCCGACATGGAATTCATGGCGTGGCTCGATGGGCAGGTGGACGCGCTGCGTGCGGGCGATCACGCTGCACTGGCGCATGCGGTGCGCCGCAGCTGCGAGATCAAGGCCTGGGTGGTGGGGCAGGACGAACGCGAGGCCGGGTTGCGCGCCATCCTGAATTTCGGGCACACCTTCGGGCATGCGATCGAGGCCGGCATGGGCTACGGCGTGTGGCTGCACGGCGAAGGGGTCGGGGCCGGCATGGTGATGGCGGCCGAGCTGTCGCGCCGCCTGGGGCTGGTGGACGCTGACTTCACGGAGCGCCTGCGCCGCCTCGTCGAGCGCGCCGGGCTGCCCGTGCGGGGGCCGGTGCTCGATGCTGCGGACAACGCGGGTCGTTACCTCGAACTCATGCGGGTGGACAAGAAGGCCGAGGGCGGCGAGATCCGCTTCGTCGTCATCGACGGGCCGGGGCGCGCGGCGGTGCGGCCCGCGCCGGACGCGCTGGTGCGCGAGGTCGTGGACACCTGCTGCGCCTGAGCGATGCGGGACATGCGCGCGAACGCCGATGCCCTGGTCGCTGGCGGTGCCGCCGGCCGCGAGGCTCCGTCTCCCCTGGCTGCGTACGCGGACATCCCGGTGGGCGCCGCGGGCGAAGCCGCAGCCGCAGCCGCAGCCGCAGCCGCGGCTGCGGCCGAGGGGGCGGGGGAGAGCCTGCTCGCCCCGTACGCCTGCCATTCCGCTTCGACGCGCGGCCGCCGGCATGCGCAGGCCGCGGCGCCCACGCGCACCGAGTACCAGCGCGACCGCGACCGCATCGTGCATTCGACGGCGTTCCGGCGGCTGGTCTACAAGACGCAGGTGTTCCTCAACCACGAGGGGGACCTGTTCCGCACGCGGCTCACGCATTCGCTGGAGGTGGCGCAGCTGGGACGCTCCATCGCGCGGTCGCTGCGCATCAACGAGGACCTGGTGGAGGCGGTGTCGCTGGCCCACGACCTGGGCCATACACCCTTCGGCCACGCCGGGCAGGACGCGCTGAACGCCTGCATGGCGCCCCATGGCGGCTTCGAGCACAACCTGCAGAGCCTGCGCGTGGTCGATGCGCTGGAAGAGCGCTACCCCGACTACGACGGGCTGAACCTCACCTTCGAGACGCGCGAGGGCATCCTCAAGCACTGTTCGCGCGCGAATGCCGAGCGCCTGGAGGCGTCGGAGCCGGGCGGGGTGGGCGCGCGCTTCCTGCGCCGCGAGCAGCCCGGACTGGAGGCGCAGCTGTGCAACCTCGCCGACGAAATCGCCTACAACGCGCACGACATCGACGACGGCGTGCGCTCCGGCCTGATCACGCTGGCGCAGTTGCGCGAGGTGCCGCTCTTTGACCGCTTCCGGGCGGATGCCGAGCGCGAGCACCCGCACCTCGCCGCCCCGCAGGCCGAGCGCCGCCTGCTGCACGAGGCGATCCGCCGCATGCTCAGCGCGCAGGTGTACGACGTGATCGACGCCACCAGTGCCGCACTGGCCGACGCCGCGCCGCGTTCGGCGGACGAGGTGCGCCGCTTGCCGCCGCTGGTGGGCTTCAGCGCCGCCATGCGCGAGCAGTCGCAGGCGCTCAAGCGGTTCCTCTTCCAGAACCTCTACCGGCATCCGCAGGTGATGGAGACCACGGGCCGCGCGCAGCAGGTGGTGCGCGAGCTGTTCGGCATCTATGCGGCGCGGCCGGAGGAGATGAAGCACCGGTTCGCGGAACGGGCGGCGGATGCGCGGAACGCTGCCGTGGCGGCGGGAGCGGTCGCCGGACTGCCGCATGCGCGCACCGTGGCGGATTTCATCGCCGGCATGACGGATCGCTTCGCCGTGCGCGAGCACGAGCGGCTGACGGGGCAGCGCCTGCTGTCCTGAAGGGACCATGGCGCGCGGCCATCCCGCGGCCATGCCCGGCCCGCAGGGGGCCCTGCCGGCCTCCGGCGGGCCCGGCCGTGGGCGGCCCGATAAAATCGCGGGTTATCCCCCCCTGTGAAAGTCTCCATGAGCGAAATTCCCGCCGGCGCGGTGCCGCCTTCCGCCACCGCGTCCCCACCGCACCAGACCGTGATCGACGACATGGTCCGCTGGCTGGAGCGCGCGGTCATCGGGCTGAACCTGTGCCCGTTCGCCAAGTCCGTGCACGCCAAGGGCCAGATCCACTACGTGGTGAGCGACGCCGAGGACGCGCGCGCGCTCGCCGAAGACCTGCAGCGCGAGCTGGAGGCCCTGGCCGAGGCATCGCCGGAGCAGCGCGACACCACGCTGCTGATGGCGCCGCGCTGCATGGAGGATTTCCTCGACTTCAACGATTTCCTCGGGCTGGCGGACGATCTCGTCGAGGCGATGGACCTGGGCGGCATCCTGCAGGTGGCGTCGTTCCATCCGCGCTTCCAGTTCGCCGATACGGACGTGGACGACGTGGGCAACGCCACCAACCGGGCACCGTATCCCACCCTGCACCTGCTGCGCGAGGAAAGCATCGACCGCGCCGTCGAGGCCTTCCCGGAGGCGGAGGCGATCTTCGAGCGCAACATCGACGTGCTCGAGAAGCTGGGCGCCGACGGCTGGGCGGCGCTCGACGTGGGGCCGCGCTGCCCGGTGGCGCATGGCGGCACCCGGAGCGGGACATGAAGAAGACCGCCCGGGCTGCCGCGCAGGCGCAGAAGGCCCCGAAGGCCCCGGCTGCACGCGGCAGCGCAGGCCCGGCCGCGGACGCGCAGGTGCTGCAGGAGCTGCGGCCCGGCCAGTCCGTCGAATTGCTCAAGGAGCTGCACATCCTCACGCGCGAGGGGCGGCTCAACCAGGATTCGCGGCGCAAGCTCAAGCAGGTCTACCACCTGTTCCAGTTCATCGAACCGCTGCTGCGCGAGTTGTCGCAGGACGGGCACGCGCCCACGCTGGCGGACCATGGCGCGGGCAAGTCGTACCTGGGCTTCATCCTCTACGACCTGTTTTTCCGGGAGCTGGGCCGCGGCCACATCTACGGCATCGAGACGCGCGCCGAGCTGGTGGAGCGCTCGCAGGCGCTGGCGCAGCGCCTGGGCTTCGGGCGCATGTCGTTCCTCGCCCTGAGCGTGGCCGACTCCATGCAGGCGGATGCGCTGCCTGCGCGCTTCGACGTGGTGACGGCGCTGCATGCCTGCGATACCGCCACCGACGACGCCATCGCCTTCGGGCTGACCAAGCAGGCGCGCGCGATGGTGCTGGTGCCCTGCTGCCAGGCCGAGGTGGCGGCCTGCCTGCGGCAGCACAAGGCGCTGGCCCTGGCGCGCACACCCCTGGCCGAGCTGTGGCGGCATCCGCTGCACACGCGCGAGCTGGGCAGCCAGCTGACGAACGTGCTGCGCTGCCTGTACCTGGAGGCCAGCGGCTACCAGGTCACGGTGACGGAGCTGGTGGGCTGGGAGCACAGCATGAAGAACGAACTGATCGTGGCACGGTACACCGGCCAGCGCAAGCGCAGCGCGGCCGAGCGGCTGCGGGCGATCCTCTCCGAATTCGGGCTGGAGCGCGAACTCGGTCCGCGGTTCGGTCTGGCGGCGGCGGACGGCGGCCCTGCCGCGGCGTCCGCGCAAGGCACGCCCGACACTCCGGCCTGACGGTCCCTGCGGCCCGCGTACCGTTGCCGAACCTGCCATGGCCCGCCTCCCCCGACTGACCCTGCCCGGCTATCCACACCACGTGATCCACCGGGGCAACAACCGGCAGGCGGTGTTCGTGGACCGGCAGGACCGCGAAATGCTGCTCGAATCGCTCGTGGAACAGGCGCGTGCCTGCGACGTGGCCGTGCACGCCTACGTGCTGATGGACAACCATTTCCACCTGCTGGCCACGCCGCGCACGGCCGCGGGCCTGCCGCTGCTCATGCAGGCCGTGGGCCGCCGCTACGTGCGCGCCTTCAATCAGCGCCACGGGCGCACCGGGACGCTGTGGGAAGGGCGATACCGCTCCACCGTGCTCGATCCCGCGCGCTACCTGCTGGCGTGCATGGCCTATATCGACCTGAACCCGGTGCGCGCCGGCCTGGTGGCCGATCCTGCGGAGTACCCCTGGTCCAGCCATGCGCATGCGCTGGGCCTGCGGCCCGACCGGCTGGTGACCCCGCACGCGCTCTACTGGGCGCTGGGCAACACGCCGTTCGCACGCGAGGCTTCCTATGGGGCACTGGTACAGGCGGGGCTCGCGGAGCAGGAATGCCGGCGCATCACCGACGCGACGCTGTCGGGCTGGGCGCTCGGTGATGCGGATTTCGTGGCGGCCCTGCAGGCCCAGACAGCACGGCGTGTGACGAAAGCCCAGGCTGGGCGGCCACGCAAACCGATCTCCGGACTTTCGGACGTCTGAAAAAACAGCCAGATCGCCGTCCCATGCATCTTTTTGATGTGTCCCTTATTAATTGTTGATGAATTGGTTCGGGGAATAATTTGGTATCTGACCCTCATTAAAAATGCTTGCCCAGCATAACGTCATGCAATACGCTCGGGCTCCCCGCGATTTTTTTGAGGAGTGCGCCATGACGACGGCCGCCGAAATCCAGCACCTGCAACAGCACGGTTTGTATGCATCCGCCAACGAGCACGATGCGTGCGGCCTCGGCTTCGTAGCCCACATCAAGGGCGAGAAGCGCCATGACATCGTCACCCAGGCGCTGAAGATCCTCGAGAACATCGACCACCGCGGCGCCGTGGGTGCCGACAAGCTGATGGGCGACGGCGCCGGCATCCTGATCCAGATCCCGGACGCGCTCTACCGCGAAGAGATGGCCCGCCAGGGCGTCACGCTGCCGCCCGCCGGCGAATACGGCGTCGGCATGATCTTCCTGCCCAAGGAGCACGCATCCCGCCTCGCCTGCGAGCAGGAGATGGAGCGCGCCATCAAGGCCGAAGGCCAGGTGCTGCTCGGCTGGCGCGACGTGCCGGTGAACGTCGACATGCCGATGTCGCCCACCGTGCGCACCAAGGAGCCGATCCTGCGCCAGGTCTTCATCGGCCGCGGCAACGACGTGATCGTGCAGGACGCGCTCGAGCGCAAGCTGTACGTGATCCGCAAGACGGCCAGCGCCGCCATCCAGAGCCTGAAGCTCAAGCACAGCAAGGAATACTACGTTCCCAGCATGTCGAGCCGCACCGTGGTCTACAAGGGCCTGCTGCTGGCCGACCAGGTGGGCACCTACTACCTCGACCTGCAGGACCCGCGCTGCGTCTCGGCCATCGGCCTCGTGCACCAGCGCTTCTCCACCAACACCTTCCCCGAGTGGCCGCTCGCCCACCCGTACCGCTACGTGGCGCACAACGGCGAGATCAACACCGTCAAGGGCAACTACAACTGGATGCGCGCGCGCGAAGGCGTGATGGCCTCGCCCGTGCTGGGCCCGGACCTGAAGAAGCTCTACCCGATCAGCTTCGCGGACCAGTCCGACACCGCCACGTTCGACAACTGCCTCGAACTGCTGACCATGGCCGGCTACCCGATCAGCCAGGCCGTGATGATGATGATCCCCGAGCCGTGGGAGCAGCACGCCACGATGGACGGCCGCCGCCGCGCCTTCTACGAATACCACGCCGCGATGATGGAGCCCTGGGACGGCCCGGCCTCCATCGTGTTCACCGACGGCCGCCAGATCGGCGCCACGCTGGACCGCAACGGCCTGCGCCCCTCGCGCTACTGCGTGACCGACGACGACATCGTGATCCTGGCCTCCGAATCGGGCGTGCTGCCCGTGCCCGAGAACAAGATCGTGCGCAAGTGGCGCCTGCAGCCCGGCAAGATGCTCCTGATCGACCTCGAGCAGGGCCGCATGATCGACGACGACGAGTTGAAGGCCAACATCGTCAACACCAAGCCCTACAAGCAGTGGATCGAGAACCTGCGCATCAAGCTCGACAGCGTCGGCGGCGACGCGCCGGTCGCGCCGCTGCCGGCCGAGCTGCCGCTGCTGGACCGCCAGCAGGCCTTCGGCTACACGCAGGAAGACATCAAGTTCCTGATGGCGCCGATGGCGAAGAACGGCGAGGAAGGCATCGGCTCCATGGGCAACGACAGCCCGCTGGCCGTGCTCTCGGGCAAGAACAAGCCGCTCTACAACTACTTCAAGCAGCTCTTCGCGCAGGTGACCAACCCGCCGATCGACCCGATCCGCGAGGCGATCGTGATGTCGCTCGTGAGCTTCATCGGGCCGAAGCCGAACCTGCTGGACATCAACCAGGTGAACCCGCCGATGCGGCTCGAAGTGGGCCAGCCGGTGCTCGACTTCGCGGGCATGGCCAAGCTGCGCGACATCGAGCAGCACACGCAGGGCAAGTTCAAGAGCGCGGTGATCGACATCACCTACCCGCTGGACTGGGGCCGCGAGGGCGTTGAGGCCAAGCTGGCCTCGCTGTGCGCGCAGGCCGTGGACGCGATCAAGGGCGGCGCCAACATCCTGATCATCAGCGACCGCGCCGTGAGCGCGACGCAGGTGGCGATTCCCGCGCTGCTGGCGCTGTCGGCGATCCACCAGCACCTGGTGCGCGAAGGGCTGCGTACCACGGCCGGCCTGGTGGTGGAGACCGGCACGGCGCGCGAAGTGCACCACTTCGCCGTGCTCGCAGGCTACGGCGCCGAGGCCGTGCACCCCTACCTGGCCATGGAGACGCTGGCCGACATGCACAAGGACATGTCGGGCGACCTGTCGCCCGAGAAGGCCATCTACAACTACGTGAAGGCGATCGGCAAGGGCCTGTCGAAGATCATGTCCAAGATGGGCGTGTCCACGTACATGAGCTACTGCGGCGCGCAGCTGTTCGAGGCCATCGGCCTGAACACCGACACCATCGCCAAGTACTTCACCGGCACGGCCAGCCGCGTGGAGGGCATCGGCGTGTTCGAGATCGCCGAGGAAGCCATCCGCATGCACAAGGCCGCGTTCGGCGACGACCCGGTGCTGGAGACCATGCTGGACGCGGGCGGCGAGTACGCCTGGCGCGCGCGCGGCGAGGAGCACATGTGGAGCCCCGACGCGATCGCCAAGCTGCAGCATTCCACGCGCGCCAACAACTGGAACACGTACAAGGAATACGCGCAGATCATCAACGACCAGAGCCGCCGCCACATGACGCTGCGCGGCCTGTTCGAGTTCAAGTTCGACCCGGCCAAGGCGATCCCCGTGGAGCAGGTCGAATCGGCGAAGGACATCGTCAAGCGCTTCGCCACCGGCGCGATGTCGCTGGGCTCGATCTCCACCGAGGCGCACGCCACGCTGGCCGTGGCGATGAACCGCATCGGCGGCAAGAGCAACACCGGTGAGGGCGGCGAGGATGCCGCGCGCTACCGCCAGGAGCTGAAGGGCATCCCGATCAGGCAGGGCGACACGCTCAAGTCCGTGATCGGCGCCGCCAACGTCGAGGTCGATCTTCCGCTGCAGGACGGCGACTCGCTGCGCTCGCGCATCAAGCAGGTGGCTTCGGGCCGCTTCGGCGTCACGGCCGAGTACCTGTCGTCGGCCGACCAGATCCAGATCAAGATGGCCCAGGGCGCCAAGCCCGGCGAAGGCGGCCAGCTGCCCGGCGGCAAGGTGTCCGACTACATCGGCAAGCTGCGCCACAGCGTGCCGGGCGTGGGCCTGATCTCGCCGCCGCCGCACCACGACATCTACTCGATCGAGGACCTGGCGCAGCTGATCCACGACCTGAAGAACGTGGCGCCGCACGCCGACATCTCGGTCAAGCTGGTGTCCGAAGTGGGCGTGGGCACGATCGCGGCCGGCGTGGCCAAGTGCAAGAGCGACCACGTGGTGATCGCCGGCCACGATGGCGGCACGGGCGCGTCGCCCTGGTCGTCCATCAAGCACGCGGGATCGCCCTGGGAGATCGGCCTGGCCGAGACCCAGCAGACCCTGGTGCTGAACCGCCTGCGCGGCCGCATTCGCGTGCAGGCCGACGGCCAGATGAAGACCGGCCGCGACGTCGCCATCGGCGCGCTGCTGGGCGCCGACGAGTTCGGCTTCGCCACCGCGCCGCTGGTGGTGGAGGGCTGCATCATGATGCGCAAGTGCCACCTGAACACCTGCCCGGTGGGCGTGGCCACGCAGGACCCGGTGCTGCGCCAGAAGTTCTCGGGCAAGCCCGAGCACGTGGTGAACTACTTCTTCTTCGTCGCCGAGGAAGTGCGCCAGATCATGGCGCAGCTGGGCATCGCCAGGTTCGACGACCTGATCGGCCGCACCGACCTGCTCGACATGCGCGCCGGCATCGCGCACTGGAAGGCGCGCGGCCTCGATTTCGGCCGCCTGTTCGCCCAGCCGCAGGTGCCCGCCGACGTGCCCCGCTTCCACGTGGACACGCAGGACCACAACATCGAGCACACGCTGGACCGCAAGCTCATCGAGCGCAGCCGGCCGGCCATCGAGAAGGGCGAGCGCGTGCAGTTCATCGAAGTGGCGCGCAACGTGAACCGTTCCGTGGGCGCGATGCTCTCGGGTGCGGTGACGCGCGAGCACCCCGAGGGCCTGCCCGACGACACCATCCGCATCCAGCTCGAAGGCACGGGCGGGCAGTCGTTCGGCGCGTTCCTGACGCGCGGCATCACGCTCTACCTGATCGGCGACGCCAACGACTACACCGGCAAGGGCCTCTCGGGCGGCCGCGTGATCGTGCGCCCGAGCATCGACTTCCGCGGCGACACCACGCGCAACACCATCGTGGGCAACACGGTGATGTACGGCGCCACCACCGGCGAGGCCTTCTTCGGCGGCGTGGCGGGCGAGCGCTTCGCGGTGCGCCTCTCCGGCGCCTCCGCGGTGGTGGAAGGCACGGGCGACCATGGCTGCGAGTACATGACGGGCGGCACGGTGGTGGTGCTCGGCAAGACGGGGCGCAACTTCGCGGCCGGCATGAGCGGCGGCGTGGCCTACGTCTACGACGAGGACGGCCTGTTCCACACGCGCTGCAACCTGTCGATGGTCACGCTGGACCGCATCGTGCCCTCCGACGAGCAGATGGCGACCACCCACGCCGGCATCTGGCACCGCGGCCAGACCGACGAGGCGCAGCTCAAGAAGATGCTGGAGGACCACAACCGCTGGACCGGCAGCAAGCGTGCGCGCGAACTGCTGGACAACTGGGCGGCCTCGCGGGCGAAGTTCGTGAAGGTGTTCCCCACCGAGTACAAGCGCGCGCTGTCCGAGATCCACGAACGCAAGGCGCTGCAGGAGCCGCCCACCCCGCCGGTGGCCGCTCCCGAGCAGGAGAAGGCGCGTGCCGCGGTGCCTGCCAAGTAAGGCCGCACGCACCGACGACGCACCGCTTCGCACCCCACAACGACAGGACACGCAATCATGGGAAAGACCACCGGCTTCATGGAATACGAGCGCATCGAGGAGGGCTACAAGCCCGTCACCGAGCGCCTGAAGCACTACAAGGAATTCGTCATCGGCCTGGACGAGACGCAGGCCAAGCTGCAGGGCGCGCGCTGCATGGACTGCGGCACGCCGTTCTGCAACAGCGGCTGCCCGGTCAACAACATCATTCCGGACTTCAACGACCTGGTTTACCAGCAGGACTGGAAAAGCGCCTGGGCGGTGCTGGACTCGACCAACAACTTCCCCGAGTTCACGGGCCGCATCTGCCCCGCGCCCTGCGAGGCCGCCTGCGTGCTGAACGTGAACGACGACCCGGTGGGCATCAAGTCCATCGAGCACGCGATCATCGACCGCGCCTGGGCCGAGGGCTGGGTGAAGCCGCGCCCGGCCAAGCACAAGACCGGCAAGAAGGTGGCCGTGGTGGGTTCCGGCCCCGCGGGCATGGCGGCCGCCCAGCAGCTCGCGCGCGCCGGCCACGACGTGACGCTCTTCGAGAAAAACGACCGCATCGGCGGCCTCCTGCGCTACGGCATTCCCGACTTCAAGATGGAGAAGTCGCACATCGACCGCCGCGCCGAGCAGATGCGGGCCGAGGGCGTCACCATCCGCACCGGCGTGTTCGTGGGCGCGGCCAAGGACGGCCTGGGCAAGGGCTCCAAGGTCACCAACTGGGCCAAGGACACCGTCACGCCCGAGCAACTGCAGCAGGAGTTCGACGCCGTGCTGCTGGCCGGCGGCGCCGAGCAGAGCCGTGACCTGCCCGTGCCGGGCCGCGAGCTGGACGGCGTGCATTTCGCGATGGAGTTCCTGCCCCAGCAGAACAAGGTGAACGCGGGCGACAAGCTCAAGGGCCAGCTGCGCGCGGATGGCAAGCACGTCATCGTGATCGGCGGCGGCGACACCGGCAGCGACTGCGTGGGCACGAGCAACCGCCACGGCGCCGCGAGCGTGACGCAGTTCGAGCTGATGCCCCAGCCGCCCGAGGTGGAGAACCGCCCGCTGACCTGGCCCTACTGGCCCTACAAGCTGCGCACCAGCTCCAGCCACGAAGAGGGCTGCGAGCGCGAGTTCGCCATCGCCACGAAGGAATTCATCGGCGAGAAGGGCAAGGTCACGGGCCTGAAGACGGTGCGCGTGGAGTGGAAGGACGGCAAGATGGTCGAAGTGGCCGGCTCCGAGCAGACGCTCAAGGCCGACCTCGTGCTGCTGGCCATGGGCTTCGTCGCTCCGGTGTCGCCCGTGCTGGAAGCCTTCGGCGTCGAGAAGGATGCCCGCGGCAACGCCCGCGCCAGCACCGACTTCACCGGCGGCTACACGACCAACGTGCCCAAGGTGTTCGCGGCCGGCGACATGCGCCGCGGCCAGTCGCTGGTGGTCTGGGCCATCCGCGAAGGCCGGCAGGCCGCGCGCGCGGTGGACGAATTCCTGATGGGGTATTCGGACCTGCCGCGCTGAGCGGCCGGCTGCCGTGGCCGCCGGTTCCGGCGGGGCACGGGCAGTAAAAGCGAACGGCGCCCCGAGGGGCGCCGTTTCTTTTGAAGGCCTCGACGGCAGGGCGGATGTGCCGCCCAGGCCGTGTCAGGGCGTGACCGTGATGATCTGGTCGAGGTGCGGATCACCGCTCGGGGGCTGGTGCGCATGGATCTTCACCACGCGCTGAGCCGCCTGGGGCGCCACGGGCTGGCCCTTGGCGAGGAAGGAGTAGTTGGTGCCGTTGACCACCTGCGTGGCGAAGGCGAGGGCCGTGTACTTCACGCCGATCAGCTTGCCTGCGGTGGCCTCGAAGACCTTCTTGGCCTCGGGCGTGAGGTCGAAGTGGAAGGGCGTCCAGCCGCCGGGCACGGTGTTGTTGGTGGTGGTCATGTCGATTCCTCTCTGGGTCGGGCGCTGAAATGGTGGCCGCCGGTGACGTGCGCACCTTGCGTTCTCCGGCGGCGCGGGGTGCGGCCCGATCCGTACCGGGTCCTTTCTTTTCCGCAACGCAGATTCTGAAGAGGATTGTTTCTTCCTCGCGAAGCCGTGGCCTTAAGCGTTCTGAATCGTCCTGAAGGCCCCGGAATACGCGGGCGGCATCACGCCCCTGGCGCCGCGCATGCACCGTTTTGGCGCGGGACTGCGCGATCGGGGACAATACGGGCCGGATCGGGCGCTGCGGCCCGCATCCGACGGCCCGCCAGCGGGCCGTGCGAATGCCGCGGCGCCACGCCGCCGTGCCGGTTTCGCCCGGGGTCACCAGGCCGTGGAGCCCGTTCCCGGTGCGCGCGCGCCGCAAGGCCCGTCCCGCTGTTCGTCGTTCATTTTTCCTCGTTTCCCCTCGCCAGAGCCGGCCCTGCGCCGGTCGTGTCCATCGCCATGAAGAAAATCGCCGCCATTGCCCTGATGTCCCTGGGTGCCCTGCTCGCCGCCTGCGGCAAGAACGAGAGCGCGCAGCCCACCGCTGCCGCCACGCCCGCGACGCCTCCCGCCGCCGTCGCGAAGATCGTGGTCGGCCTGGACGACAACTTCCCGCCGATGGGCTTCCGCGACGAGAAGAACCAGCTCGTGGGCTTCGATATCGACATGGCCCGCGAGGCCGCCAAGCGCATGGGCGTGGAGGTGGAGTTCAAGCCGATCGACTGGAGCGCCAAGGAGGCCGAACTCTCCGGCAAGCGCGTGGATGCGCTCTGGAACGGCCTCACCATCACCGAAGAGCGCAAGCAGAACATCGCCTTCACCGCGCCCTACATGGAGAACCACCAGATCGTCGTCGTGGCCGCCAGCTCCCCGATCAAGACCAAGGCCGATCTCGCCGGCAAGGTCGTGGGCGCGCAGGACGGCAGCAGCGCCGTCGATGCCGTGAAGAAGGAAGACGCCGTCTTCAAATCGTTCAAGGAATTCAAGACCTTCGGCGACAACGTGACCGCGCTCATGGACCTCTCCACCGGCCGCCTGGAGGCCGTGGTGGTGGACGAGGTGGTGGGCCGCTACTACGTCGCCAAGAAGCCGCAGGACTACGCGGTGCTGGACGAGCATTTCGGCACCGAGGAATACGGCGTGGGCGTGCGCAAGGGCGACACCGCCCTGCAGGGCCGCCTCGACAAGGCGCTCGCCGACATGAAGCAGGACGGCGCCGCGGCCACGATCGCGACGCAGTGGTTCGGCAAGAACATCATCAAATAACTGGCGCGCATCCCCCTGAGCGGCTTCGCCGCTTCCCCCTTCTCTCGCATCGCTGCGCGATGCGGGAAGGGGGACGCAGCCGGCGCTGCGGGGCGGCCCTTGCGCGGCTGCCGCTGGCCCTTGGCCGCGCCAGTGCCTGGGCCTTTGACCTTGCTGGCTGCCGCCGTTTAGCCATGGATTCTCGTAGCTCGTAGATGGATTACGTTCTTTCACTTCTGGGGCCGCTGGCGCAGGGCGCGACGGTCACGCTGAAGCTCTTCGCGATCACGCTGGTGCTGGCGGTGCCGCTCGGGCTGGCGCTGGCGCTGGCGCGGTTGTCGCGCTGGGGGCTGCTGTCGGGGCTGGTCAACGGCTACATCTGGCTGATGCGCGGCACGCCGCTGATGCTGCAGATGCTGTTCATCTATTTCGCGCTGCCGTTCGTGCCGGTGATCGGCGTGCGGCTGCCGGATTTCCCCGCGGCGGTGGTGGCGTTCGCGCTGAACTACGCGGCCTACTTCGCCGAGATCTTCCGCGCGGGCATCCAGTCGATCGACCGCGGCCAGTACGAGGCCGCCAAGGTGCTGGGCATGACGTACGGGCAGACGATGCGGCGCATCGTGCTGCCGCAGATGGTGCGCCGCATCCTGCCGCCCATGAGCAATGAGACCATCACGCTGGTCAAGGACACGTCGCTCATCTACGTGCTGGCCCTGAACGACCTGCTGCGCGCCGCGCGCGGCATCGTGCAGCGCGATTTCACGACCACGCCCTTCCTCGTGGCCGCCGCCTTCTATCTCGTGATGACCCTGGTGCTGACCTGGGGCTTCCAGCGCCTGGAGCGCCGCTATGCCCGCCATGACGCCTGACCTTTCCGCCCCCGCTGCCGGTGCCGGTGCCGGTGCCGGTGCCGGTGCATCCGCCGGCGTGCCCATGATCGAGGCGCGCGGCCTGCACAAGGCCTTCGGCGGCGTGCCCGTGCTGCGGGACGTGTCGCTCACTCTGGGCCGCGGCGAGACCGTGGCCGTGATCGGCCCCTCGGGCTCGGGCAAGAGCACCTTCCTGCGCTGCCTGAACCATCTGGAGACCATCGACCGCGGCCACATCGCCATCGAAGGCGACACGCTCGCGACGACCGATGCCGGGGGGCGCTGCCGCTACGTGCCCGATGCCGAGGTGCGCCGCATCGGCCGCCGCATGGGGATGGTGTTCCAATCGTTCAACCTGTTCCCGCACCTCACCGTGCTGGAGAACGTCATCGAGGCGCCCATGGTGGTCAAGGGCGTGTCCCGCCAGGCCGCCGTGCCGCCCGCGCAGGCGCTGCTCGCGAAGGTGGGGCTGCTGGAGAAGCAGGACAGCTACCCCGGCCGGCTGTCGGGCGGTCAGAAGCAGCGCGTGGCCATCGCCCGTGCGCTGGCCATGGAGCCGGACATCCTGCTCTTCGACGAGCCCACTTCGGCGCTCGACCCGGAACTGACCGGCGAGGTGCTGCGCACCATGCGCGCGCTGGCCCGGGAACGCATGACCATGCTGGTCGTCACGCACGAGATGGGCTTCGCGCGCGAGGTGGCGAACCGGGTGGTATTCATGGACCAGGGCGAGATCATCGAGGCCGCGCCGGCGGCGGAGTTCTTCGCTACCCCGCGGCATGCGCGAACGCAGGCCTTTCTTCGCAGCATGCTGTGACGCGGACGCCACAGCCCGGGATACTGGGTGGCCGGATCTGCTTCAGCGCGCACCCGGTATCGTTTGGTTGCTCTTGAAAGCATAGCAGGCAGCCGAGGGTGTTTCCAGCAAACATGCATGCATGTATGTTTGCGTTACCATCGCTCGCACGTCCCGCGGCCGCAGCCGCGACAATCACGCATCCACCCGCATTCATCCCCTCTCCCGCATGTCCGAAACCCCCCTGGTCGAGCTGCGCAACGTCACGTTCTCGTATGGCGATCGACCGATCCTGCGCGACGTGTCGCTGCGCATCCCGCGCGGCAAGGTGACGGCGCTCATGGGCGCGTCCGGTGGCGGCAAGACGACGGTGCTGCGCCTCATCGGCGGGCAGCACCTGGCGCAGCAGGGCGAGGTGCTGGTGAACGGCCAGGACGTGGCGCGCATGGACCGCGACCAGCTCTACGCCGCGCGCCGGCGCATGGGCATGCTGTTCCAGTTCGGCGCGCTCTTCACCGACATGACCGTGTTCGAGAACGTGGCCTTCCCGCTGCGCGAGCACACCGATCTTTCGGAAGCGCTGGTACGCGACATCGTGCTCATGAAGCTGCAGGCCGTGGGCCTGCGCGGCGCGCGCGACCTGATGCCGAGCCAGATCTCGGGCGGCATGGCGCGCCGCGTGGCCCTGGCGCGGGCCATCGCGCTCGATCCCGAACTGATCCTCTACGACGAGCCCTTCGCGGGGCTTGACCCGATCTCGCTCGGCACGGCGGCGCAGCTGATCCGGCAGATGAACGACTCCATGGGTCTCACCACGCTCGTCGTCTCGCACGACGTGGAGGAGACCTTCCGTGTGGCGGACCACGTGGTCATCCTCGGGCCCGGCGTGGTGGCGGCCCAGGGCTCGCCCGAGGAAGTGCGCGCCAGCACCGATCCGCTGGTGCACCAGTTCGTGCACGCGCTGCCCACCGGCCCCGTCCCGTTCCATTACCCCGGCCCCTCGGTGGCCGACGATTTCGGCCCGCTCGGCACGGGCGACGCCACGGGCGGAGGTGCGCGATGAGCTGGTGGAAACCTTCCGACGCCGGCTTCGCCACGCGCCGCCTGCTCGCGGACATCGGCCGGGCGACCCGCCTGTTCGCACGCCTCGTGGGCCTGGTCGGCCCGACGCTGCAGCGCTTCGGCCTGGTGCGCGACCAGCTGCACTTCCTGGGCAACTATTCCCTGTCGATCATCGCCATCTCGGGCCTCTTCGTGGGCTTCGTGCTGGGACTGCAGGGCTACTACACGCTGCAGCGCTACGGCTCCTCGCAGGCGCTCGGGCTGCTCGTGGCGCTCGCGCTGGTGCGCGAGCTCGGGCCCGTGGTGTCGGCGCTGCTCTTCGCGGGCCGCGCGGGCACCTCGCTCACCGCCGAGATCGGCCTGATGCGCGCGGGCGAGCAGCTGTCGGCCATGGAGATGATGGCCGTCGACCCGGTGCGCCGCATCCTCGCGCCGCGCTTCTGGGCCGGGGTGATCGCCATGCCCCTGCTGGCGGCCGTGTTCAGCGCGGTCGGCGTGCTCGGGGGCTGGGTCGTCGGCGTGGTCATGCTCGGCGTGGACGGCGGCGCCTTCTGGGGCCAGATGCAGGGCGGGGTGGACGTCTGGGCGGACGTGGGCAACGGCGTCCTCAAGAGCTTCGTCTTCGGCGTCACCGTCACCTTCGTCGCGCTGCTGCAGGGCTTCGTCGCCAAGCCCACGCCCGAGGGCGTGTCGCGTGCCACCACGCGCACCGTGGTGATGGCCTCGCTCACGGTGCTGGGGCTGGACTTCCTGCTCACCGCGTGGATGTTCAGCTTCTGACGCGTGCCGCCCCCCCGCCAACCCCTTCCAAGAGAAACGAAACACACCATGCAGCACTCCAAGAACGATGTCTGGGTCGGCCTGTTCGTCCTGCTGGGCGGCGCGGCCCTGCTTTTCCTCGCCCTGCAGTCCGCCAACCTGCTGCGCCTGCAGTGGCGCACGGGCTACCACGTCACGGCGCTGTTCGACAACATCGGCGGCCTGAAGCCCCAGTCCGCGGTGCGCAGCGCCGGGGTGGTGGTGGGGCGCGTGCAGTCCATCACCTTCGACGACAAGACCTTCCAGGCCCAGGTCGCGCTGGAGCTGGACAAGCGCTATGCCTTCCCCAAGGACAGCTCGCTCAAGATCCTGACCAGCGGCCTGCTGGGCGACCAATACATCGGCATCCAGGCGGGTGCCGACGAGAAAAACCTCGCCGAGGGCGACCGCATCACCTCCACGCAATCCGCGGTGGTGCTGGAAAACCTCATCGGCCAGTTCCTCTACGGCAAGGCCGAGGAGAGCGGCGGCGGGGCCTCTGCTTCGGGTAGCAAGAAATGACGACAACAATGAACCCCCTGTTTTCCCTCTCCCGCGCAACGTCCCTGCGCGGCAGCGCCGGCGTCCTGGCCGCGGCCTGCCTGCTCGCCGGGTGCGCCACCGGCCCGGATGCGAATCCGCGCGATCCGTTCGAGCCCTACAACCGCGGCATGACGCGGTTCAACGACAAGGTCGACGACGTCCTGCTGCGCCCCGTGGCCACGGCCTATACCGAGGTGACGCCGCGCCTGGTGCGCACCGGCGTGAGCAACTTCTTCGCCAACCTCGGCGACCTCTGGTCGTTCGTGAACAACGCGCTGCAGCTGCAGGGCGAGGGCGCGCTCAACAGCATCGCGCGCTTCAGCGCGAACACCGTGTTCGGCCTCGGCGGCGTGCTCGACATCGCGACCGAGATGGGCATCGACCGCTCCAAGCAGGACTTCGGCCTCACGCTGGGCCGCTGGGGCGTGCCCACCGGGCCGTACCTGGTGCTGCCGCTGCTCGGGCCCTCCACCGTGCGCGACACCATCGCGCTGCCGGTGGACGCCAAGGGCAACCTGATCACCTACGTCGATCCGGTCTCCGACCGCAATGCGCTCTATGCGCTGCGCGTCGTGGACACCCGCGCCAATCTGCTGCGCGCGAGCTCCGTGCTGAGCGCGGCCGCGCTCGACCGGTACAGCTTCACGCGCGACGCCTACCTGCAGGTGCGCAGCCAGGCCGTGCAGACCGACAGGCGCGGCGAGGAACGCTACGACGAGGACGCGGGCAAGCTGCCCCCCGAGCCCGCACGCTGACGCCGCGCGCGCCACGGCGCGGACGGCATGCCCCGTGGCGCACGCCCGCGGGCGCGGTTGCAGTTGCTTGCATCCGTGCACGCGCCAGACGCACGCCCGCCCGGTGTCCGGGCAAGAATGCAGCATGACCGATGCTTTCCCCGACGGAAAGCATCCCTGAAAGGAACAGAACATGACGATGAGCCGACGAACCCTGGGCCAGGCCGCCCTGTGCACCGCCGCCGTGCTGTGGCTGGGCGTGCCGGTGGCCGCCCTGGCCGCCGACGAAGCGCCGGACGAGCTGATCAAGCGCCTGTCCACCGACGTGCTGAACACGGTGCGCAGCGACAAGAACATCAAGGCCGGCGACGTGAACAAGATCACCGCGCTGGTCGACAAGACCATCCTGCCGCACGTGAACTTCCGCCGCATGACCGCCGCCGCCGTGGGCCCGGCCTGGCGCCAGGCCACGCCGCAGCAGCAGGCCCGCCTGCAGGACGAGTTCAAGTCCCTGCTGGTGCGCACCTACTCGGGCGCCCTGAGCCAGGTCAACGATCTTTCCATCCAGGTCAAGCCGCTGCGCGCCGGCGCCGGCGAAACCGATGTGCTCGTGCGCTCCGAGATCCTGGGCCGCGGCGACCCCGTCCAACTGGACTACCGCCTGGAGAAGACCCCCGGCGATGCCGCGGGCTGGAAGATCTACAACCTGAACGTGATGGGCGTCTGGCTGGTGGAGACCTACCGCACCCAGTTCGCGCAGGAGATCAATGCCAAGGGCATCGATGGCCTGATCGAGTCGCTGGCGGCCCGCAACAAGGCCAACGCCGCGG
The DNA here is from genome assembly GCF_031844105.1 of Acidovorax sp. PRC11. Taxonomy (NCBI): domain Bacteria; kingdom Pseudomonadati; phylum Pseudomonadota; class Betaproteobacteria; order Burkholderiales; family Comamonadaceae; genus Acidovorax; species Acidovorax sp. PRC11. The sequence goes on from NZ_JAUZUQ010000005.1 coordinate 254,392, forward strand.
GCACCGGCAAGGCCGGCTGACCGCCTTCCGGCACGCACTGCCATGCTGGTCCTTCCCACCGAACTGACCCACCGGCAGGCCGAGGCCTGCCTGCGGATGCTGCTGCAGGGGCTCAAGGCGCACCGCGACGAGATCCTCGTCGTGGATGCCGCGCCGCTCGCGACGTTCGACTCCTCGGCCCTGGCGGTGCTGCTCGAGTGCCGCCGCGCCACGCTGCTGGAGAACCGGCGCTTCGAGGTGAAGGGCCTGCCCGAGGGGCTGGCGAAGCTGGCGGGGTTGTATGGGGTCGGTGAGCTGCTGACGGCATCGCCCTCCGAGGCCGTGGCCCAGCCGTCCTGAGCGCGGCTGCCGTGGGACGGCTGCCCCGCGGGACCCTCACGGCCTGTTTTTCCGGTGCTCCAGAGCGCCAGCGCGGGCAAGACCGCCAGCCGGCACGCAAGCGGGCGAAACCTTAGAATCTCCCGCTTCCATGCCTGCAGTCTCCTTCCAGTCCGTTTCCAAGACCTACGACACGCCCAAAGGGCCGTTCCAGGCGCTCGATGGCGTGAGCCTCGACATCGAGGAGGGCGAGTTCTTCGGCCTGCTCGGGCCCAACGGTGCCGGCAAGACCACGCTCATCAGCATCCTGGCGGGCCTCGCGCGCGCCTCGGGCGGGCGGGTGCTGGTGCAGGGCAGCGACGTGCTCGCCGACTATGCCGAGGCGCGCCGCAAGCTCGGCATCGTGCCGCAGGAGATCGTCTTCGACCCGTTCTTCAACGTGCGCGAGGCGCTGCGCATCCAGTCCGGCTATTTCGGCGTGAAGAACAACGACGCCTGGATCGACGAACTGCTCGAGAGCCTGGGCCTCGCCGACAAGGCCACGTCCAACATGCGCCAGCTGTCCGGGGGCATGAAGCGCCGCGTGCTGGTGGCGCAGGCGCTGGTGCACAAGCCGCCCATCATCGTGCTGGACGAACCGACGGCGGGCGTCGACGTCGAACTGCGCCAGACGCTGTGGCAGTTCGTCGCACGGCTCAACAAGGCCGGCCACACCGTGCTGCTCACCACCCATTACCTGGAAGAGGCCGAAGCGCTCTGCCAGCGCATCGCGATGCTCAAGCGCGGCCGGATGGTGGCGCTCTCGACCACGTCCGAGCTGCTGCAGGCGGCCTCCACGAACGTGCTGCGCTTCAAGACCGACGATGCGCTGCCGCCGGCGCTGGCCGGCGCCGCGCGCGTCACCGGCCGCGTGGTGCAACTGCCCGCGCAGGACGCGGCAGACATCGAGCGCATCCTCTCCGGGCTGCGGGCCGCCGGCGTCGGCGTGCACGACGTGGAGATCCGCAAGGCGGACCTGGAGGACGTGTTCCTGAATCTCATGGCCGAGGGGCGCTACCCCGATCCGGCGCGCGAACCGGTCCCGCCGGACGAGCCCGCGGAAACGCCCGAAGGCGGGGTGCGGCTATGACCGGCTGGCAGACCCTGTTCTACAAGGAGGTGCTGCGGTTCTGGAAGGTGAGCTTCCAGACCATCGCGGCGCCGGTGCTCACGGCCGTGCTCTACCTGCTGATCTTCGGCCACGTGCTCGAAGACCACGTGAAGGTCTATGACCGCCTGAGCTATACCGCCTTCCTGGTGCCCGGGCTCGTGATGATGAGCGTGCTGCAGAACGCGTTCGCCAACAGCTCGTCGAGCCTCATCCAGAGCAAGATCATGGGCAACCTGGTGTTCGTGCTGCTCACGCCGCTGTCGCACTGGTCCTGGTTCTTCGCGTACGTGGGCTCGTCGGTGGTGCGCGGGTTGGCGGTGGGGCTGGGCGTGTTCATCGCCACGCTGGGCTTCGCGCGGCCGGAATTCGCCGCGCCGCTCTGGATCGTGGCGTTCGCGCTCCTGGGCGCGGCGCTGCTCGCCACGCTGGGGCTGATCGCCGGGCTCTGGGCCGACAAGTTCGACCAGATGGCGGCCTTCCAGAATTTCATCATCGTGCCGATGACCTTCCTCTCGGGCGTGTTCTATTCCATCCAGTCGCTGCCGCCCTTCTGGCAGACGGTGAGCCACCTGAACCCGTTCTTCTACATGATCGACGGCTTCCGCTACGGCTTCTTCGGGCAGAGCGACGCCTCGCCGTGGCTCAGCCTGGCCATCGTGGGCAGCGCATGGCTCGCGGTGAGCGCGCTGGCCGTGCACCTGCTGCGCACCGGCTACAAAATCCGTCATTGATCCCGACCGGCTGCCTGCCGGGCCGGCCCTGCGCAGGCGCGCCGGACCGGCCGGCAGGGCCCATCCACGAACCGCTTTCTACGACGCTCCTCCCATGATCACCGCCGACCAACTCAAAGACCTGATCCGCGCCGGCCTGCCCTGCGAACACATCGCGCTGGAAGGCGACGGCCGCCACTGGTATGCGACCATCGTCTCGGCCGAGTTCGAGGGCAAGCGCGCCATCCAGCGCCACCAGCGGGTGTACGCCACGCTGGGCGGCCGCATGCAGACGGACGAGGTGCATGCGCTGTCGATGAAGACCTTCACGCCCGCCGAGTGGGCCGCGCAGCCGCGGGGCGAGTGATCATGGACCAACTCCAGATCCGCGGCGGCCGCGCCCTGACCGGCGAAGTGCCGATCTCCGGCGCCAAGAATGCCGCACTGCCCGAGCTGTGCGCGGCGCTGCTCACGGCCGAGCCCGTGACCCTGCTCAACGTCCCGCGCCTGCAGGACGTGGCCACCATGCTGCAGCTCATCCGCAACATGGGCGTGTCGGCCGAGCATTCCCAGGGCGGCGAGCGCGCCGACAGCGGCACCGTGCGCATCGACGCCGGTGCGCTGTCGACGCCGGAGGCGCCCTACGAACTCGTGAAGACGATGCGCGCCTCGGTGCTGGCGCTGGGCCCGCTGCTGGCGCGCTTCGGCGAGGCCACGGTGTCGCTGCCCGGCGGCTGCGCGATCGGCTCGCGCCCGGTGGACCAGCACATCAAGGGGCTGACGGCCATGGGCGCCGAGATCCTGGTGGAGCACGGCTACATGATCGCGCGCCTGCCCGTCGGCCGCTCGCGCCTGCGGGGCGCGCGCATCACCACCGACATGGTCACGGTGACGGGGACCGAGAACCTGCTCATGGCCGCCACGCTGGCCGAGGGCGAGACGGTGCTCGAGAACGCGGCGCAGGAGCCCGAGGTGGTGGACCTGGCCGAGATGCTGATCGCCATGGGCGCGCGCATCGAGGGCCATGGCACCAGCCGCATCCGCGTGCAGGGCGTGGAGCGCCTGGGCGGCTGCACGCACCGCGTGGTGGCCGACCGCATCGAGGCCGGGACGTTCCTGTGCGCGGTGGCGGCCACGGGCGGCGAGGCGCTGCTGCGCCATGCGCGCGCCGACCACCTCGACGCCGTCATCGACAAGCTGCGCGAAGCCGGCGCCTCGGTGGAAGCGGTGGAGGGGCCGGCGGGCGGCATCCGCGTGCGCAGCCCCGGCGCGGGCCAGTTGCGGGCCCAGAGCTTCCGCACCACCGAATACCCCGGGTTCCCGACCGACATGCAGGCGCAGTTCATGGCGCTCAATGCGGTGGCGCAGGGCGCCTCGCGCGTCACGGAAACGATTTTCGAGAACCGCTTCATGCACGTGGACGAGCTGCTGCGCCTGGGCGCGCGCATCCAGGCCGACGGCAAGGTGGCGGTGATCGAGGGGCTGGGCGACACGGGCACGCTGCTGTCGGGCGCCACGGTCATGGCGACGGATCTGCGCGCCTCCGCGAGCCTGGTGATCGCCGGGCTGGTGGCCACGGGGCAGACCACGGTGGACCGCATCTACCACCTCGACCGGGGGTACGACTGCATGGAAGGCAAGCTGCGCGCCCTCGGCGCCGATATCGAAAGGGTGAAGGCATGACGGCCCAGGACGACGTGATCACGCTGGCTCTCTCCAAGGGCCGGATCTTCGAAGAAACCCTGCCGCTGCTCGCGGCGGCCGGCATCGAGGTGCTGGAGGACCCGGAAAAGTCGCGCAAGCTGATCCTGCCGACCAACCGGCCCGAGGTGCGCGTGGTGCTGGTGCGCGCCACCGACGTGCCCACCTATGTGCAGTACGGCGGCGCCGACCTCGGCGTGACCGGCAAGGACACGCTCATCGAGCACGGCGGCCAGGGCCTCTACCAGCCGCTCGACCTGCAGATCGCCAAGTGCCGCGTGAGCGTGGCGGTGCGGCAGGACTTCGACTACGCCAGTGCCGTCCGGCAGGGCGCGCGCCTGAACGTGGCCACCAAATACACCACCATCGCGCGCGACTTCTTCGCGGCCAAGGGCGTGCACGTGGACATGATCAAGCTCTACGGCAGCATGGAGCTGGCGCCGCTCACCGGCCTGGCCGACGCCATCGTGGATCTGGTCTCGACCGGCAGCACGCTGCGCGCCAACCATCTGGTGGAAGTGGAGCGCATCATGGATATCAGTTCGCACCTGGTGGTGAACCAGGCCGCGCTCAAGCTCAAGCGCGAGCCGCTGCGCCGCATCATCGATGCCTTCGCCGCGGCGACCGAGCGAAAAAGCTGAAATCCGCTGCATGGATGGGTTCCTGCCGAAATAAACGCCAAAATGCGAATGCCGGGAAAATCGTTTCCTGGCGCATCATTTGTTTCAAATCGGAGGGAGTCCCCATGTTCAAGAAATTCCTGCTGCTCGGCAGCCTCGCCCTCGGCGGTGCCGCCTTCGCGGCCGACGCGGATTTCACGCTGGTCAACCGCACGGGCTATGCACTCAATGAAGTGTTCATCTCGCCCACGAAAATGGACAATTGGGGGGCCGACCGCCTGGGCAAGAGCCAGCTCGCCAACGGCGCGTCCCGCAAGTTCAAGTTCGGCGACACCAAGCACTGCGTCCAGGACATCAAGGTGGTGTTCGCCGACGACGGTTCCGAAGTCGAGTGGGAGGGCCTGGACCTCTGCGAGCTCGACAAGATCACCCTGAAGTACAACCGCAAGACACGCGAAGTGTCGGCCGAGACGGAATAAGTCGAGTCTCTGCCGCCGAACCGCCCCGGAAGATCCATGAAAGCCACGCCCGCCCGCCTGCATACCGAGAGTGCCGATTTCGAGGCCGCCTTCCGGGAACGCCTGCATTGGTCCGCCGACACCGACGCCGCCATAGAGCAGCGCGTGGCCGACATCCTGGCCGACGTGCAGGCGCGCGGCGATGCGGCCGTGCTGGAGTACACGGAGCGTTTCGACGGCCTGGCGGCGCCCTCGGTGGCGGCGCTGGAGCTGTCGCAGGCGGAGCTGAAAGCCGCTTTCGATGCCTTGCCCGCGGTGCAGCGTGACGCGCTCGAAGCCGCTGCGCGCAGGGTGCGCAAATACCACGAGGCCCAGAAGAAGGCGAGCGGCGAGAGCTGGAGCTACCGCGACGACGACGGCACGCTGCTCGGCCAGAAGGTGACCCCGCTCGACCGCGTCGGCATCTACGTGCCGGGCGGCAAGGCGGCATACCCCTCCAGCGTGCTGATGAACGCCATTCCGGCCCACGTGGCCGGCGTGCAGGACATCGTCATGGTCGTGCCCACGCCGCGCGGCGAGAAGAACCCTTTGGTGCTCGCTGCGGCCTACGTGGCGGGCGTGAGCCGTGCCTTCACCCTCGGCGGCGCGCAGGCCGTGGCCGCACTGGCCTACGGCACGGCCACCGTGCCGAAGGTGGACAAGATCACCGGCCCCGGCAATGCGTACGTGGCCAGCGCCAAGAAGCGCGTGTTCGGCACCGTGGGCATCGACATGATCGCCGGCCCGAGCGAGATCCTGGTGCTGGCCGACGGCACCACGCCGCCCGACTGGGTGGCGATGGACCTGTTCAGCCAGGCCGAGCACGACGAACTCGCGCAGTCCATCCTGCTGTGCCCGGATGCCGCCTACATCGACGCGGTGCAGGCGGCCATCGACCGCCTGCTGCCAGACATGCCGCGCGCCGAGATCATCGCCAAGAGCCTCACGGGCCGCGGCGCTCTGATCCTCACGAAGGACATGGAAGAGGCCTGCGCGATCAGCAACCGCATCGCGCCCGAGCATCTGGAGGTGTCGAGCCGCGACCCGCACCGCTGGGAGCCGCTGCTGCGCCACGCGGGCGCGATCTTCCTCGGGGCTTATACCAGCGAGAGCCTGGGCGACTACTGCGCAGGCCCCAACCACGTGCTGCCCACGAGCGGCACCGCGCGGTTCTCGTCGCCGCTGGGCGTGTACGACTTCCAGAAGCGCAGCAGCCTCATCGAGGTGAGCGAGCAGGGCGCGCAGACGCTGGGCACCATCGCCAGCGTGCTGGCGCACGGCGAGGGGCTGCAGGCGCATGCGCGCGCAGCGGAGATGAGGCTGAAGCAGTAACACCCCCCTGAGCGGCTTCGCCGCTTCACCCCCGCTCTCGCCATGCTGCGCACGGCGGGAAGGGGGACGCAGCCGTCGCTGCGGGGAGGCCTTTGGCTTGCTGCCGCTGGCCTTGCGCCGCGCCGGTATCGGAGGCTGCGGACTGTGGCGCACACAGAACTCCAGCCATCTCTGGAAAAGCGTTTCTCCGTTTCGCTGGAGGAAGCGCGCCGTCAGGCCGCTGCGCGCACGGCCCCTGACGTGCCGCCTTGGGACAAGGCCGGCTCCACGACCCATCGCAGTTGCAGCGGTTCGGGGCCGTCAGCGCCGGCGTACAGCCGGCCGGGGCCGGGCAGGGCCAGGCCCTGGCCCGGTTCCAGGAACCAGTCGTCGCCTTCGCCGTGCTGCGTGATCCAGGCACGGCCGGACAGCACCCGCAGCGTGGCGTGGCCGCCGGGCGCGCAGTCCAGCGCGCGGACCGGTTCGCCGGGAGCCAGCGTGGCCACGAGGGTCTGGGGGGCTGCCGCGGGGCGTGGGACCAGGCGGCGCAGGAAGGTGAGGGCGGGTGCGGAGTTCATGGCTTGCACTGTGTCTGCGCGTTCGTTGCCGCGACAGCCGCAGCCCTGCAGCACCCGGACCGGTACAGAACGCTGCGCCGCGCACTCTGTACTGCACGACCTGCCGGGCATCTGTACTGCTTCTGGCCTGGTGAGGCGATACAGAATCGCTCCAATGCCCGAGACCGATTCCACCCCGCTGTACCTGCAGATCGCGTCGCAGATGGCCGGGCTGATCCGCAACGGCACCCTGGTGCGCGGAGCGCGCATGCCCTCGGTGCGCGAACTCGCGCGCCAGCGCGGCGTGGCCCAGAGCACCGTGGTGCAGGCCTACCACTGGCTGGAGGACGCGCAGCTCATCGCGGCGCGGCCGCGCTCGGGCTATTTCGTCGCGCCGCGGCCGGCCGTGCTGCCCGAGCCGACGGTATCGCGCGGACTGCGGCGTCCGCGGGACGTGTCGGTGGATTGGCTGGGCCAGCGCATCCTGGGCGCCGCGCAGCCGGCGGACGTGGTGTCGTTCAGCAGCGGCACGCCGGGCCCGGACCTGCTCGACGTGGACCGGGTGCGCCGTGCCGTGGCGCGCTCGGTGCAGCGCCACCGCCAGCTGCTCTGCGTGTATCCGTCGTCCGACGGACACGAGGAGGCCCGCCGCGCGATCGCGCGCTATGCCGTGGGCATGGGCTGCAGCCTCGATCCGGAACGCATCCTCGTCACCGGCGGCTGCATGGACAGCATCAGCCTGTGCCTGCGCGCCGTGACGGAGCCGGGCGACGTGGTGGCGCTGGAGTCGCCCACGCATTTTTCCTTCCTCGAAGTGCTGCAGGGCCTGCACCTGAAGGCGCTCGAGATCCCGACCCATCCGCGCCACGGCATCTCGCTGGATGCGCTGCAGCTCGCGCTGGAGACCCAGCCCGTGAAGGCACTGATCGTGGTGCCCACCCTGAGCAATCCGCTCGGCGCCTGCATGCCCCAGGCCGAGCGCCGCCGCCTCGCGCAGCTGGCTTCGCGGCATGGGCTGGCGGTGATCGAGGACGCCGTCTACAACGACCTCGCGGAAGCGGACGAGCACCGGCGCACCGTCAAGTCGCACGACACCACGGGCCACGTGATGCTGTGCAGTTCCTTCTCCAAGACGCTCGCGCCCGGGCTGCGCCTGGGATGGGTGGAGGCCGGCCGGTGGACCGAGACGCTGCGCCGCATGAAGGACCTGCAGGCGGGCGGGCAGTCGCCGGTGCTGGAGCTGGCCCTCGCCGAATTGATGCTGCAGACGGGGCATGCGGCGGCGATGCGCCAGCTGCGCACCGCGGTCGCCGCGCGCATGGACGCCGTGCGGCACGTGATCGCGCAATCCTTCCCTGCGGGCACGCGCGTAAGCGATCCGCCCGGCGGTCTGCTGCTGTGGCTGGAGCTGCCGCGCGGGCTGGACACGCTGCAGCTCCACCAGGCTTGCCTGGACGAGCGCATCCTGGTGCCGCCCGGCACCGTGTTCGGCACGGGGGGGCGCTTCCGCAACTGCCTGCGCATCGGCGTGGGCGGTGACTGGACGCCCGAGCACACGGCCGCTTTACAGCGGGTGGGTGCCATTGCCTGCGCGATGCCTTCGCGGACCACCTCATCGGCTGTAGCGGCGTAAATCGTCACGAACTTCGTGGCACACGAAGTTCGTGGAAATTTCCTGTACCATCCGTGCCGTGAAGAACGTCACCGTCACCATGGACGACGCGGTCGCCGAATGGGTCCGCGTCGAGGCCGCCCGGCGCGGCACCAGCGTGTCCCGCATGCTGGGCGAATGGCTGGCGGAGAAGATGCGCCAGGAGGACGCCTATGCCCAGGCGATGCGCGAGGCCCTGGCCTTCGAAACCTGGGGCGCATCGGTACGCCCCTACTTGGCGCGGCCCGAACTGATGGAACGCGAGGAGCCGCCTGCGCCATGAACACGCCCCTGTTCGTCGATACCGGCGTGCTGCTCAGCAGCGTGGACGACCGCGATCCCGCCCGCCAGGCCCGCGCCCGCGAATGGCTCGCGCTGTGCTGGAGCACACGCCGCGGCCGCATCAGCTCGCAGGTGCTCAATGAGCTCTACCACAACGCCGTGGCCTGCTTTCCGGGCCCCGAGACGCTGCACCTGGTGCGCGCGCAGGTGCGCCGCCTGCGCGTCTGGCAGCCGCCGCACCTGGATGCCTACGTGGTCGACGGCGCCTGGGATCTGCAGGACCGCTACGGCCTGAGCTACTGGAACGCGCTCATCGTCGCTTCCGCGCACCAGCAGGGCTGCCGCCACGTGCTGGGCGACGTGCTGCCCCACGGCCAGCGCTACGACGCGGTGCGCGCCGTGAACCCCTTTCTCGTCACTCCCGACGCTCTGGAATCGCTCGAATGACCGACACCCTCGCCGCCGCGCTCGGCCGCATCCGCCCCGACGTCCGCGCCATGCATGCCTACGCCGTCCAGCCCGCCACCGGCGTGCTCAAGATGGACGCGATGGAAAACCCGTTCCCGCTGCCGCCGGAGCTGCAGGAGGCGCTGGGCCGGCGCCTGGGCGCGCTGGCGCTGAACCGCTATCCCGGCGTGCGGCTGGCGGACCTGAAAGTTGCGCTCGCCGCGCACATCGGCATGCCGGCGGGCTTCTCGATGGTGCTGGGCAACGGATCGGACGAGATCATCACGCTGCTGGCGCTGGCCTGCGCGCGGCCCGGCACGGGCGGGCGCGCGACCATGCTCGCACCCATGCCCGGCTTTGTGATGTACCCGATGAGTGCGCAGCTGCAGGGCCTGGACTTCGTGGGCGTGCCGCTCACGGCCGATTTCGAGCTCGACGAGCCCGCCATGCTGGCCGCCATCGCGCAGCACCGTCCGGCCATCACCTACCTGGCCTATCCCAACAACCCCACGGCCACGCTGTGGGACGAGGGGGCGGTGCAGCGCATCATCGACGCGGTGGGCGCCCAGGGCGGCATCGTGGTGATGGACGAGGCCTACCAGCCCTTCGCCAGCCGCACCTGGCTGGACCGCATGCGCGCCGAGCCCGCGCGCAACGCCCACGTGCTGCTGATGCGCACGCTCAGCAAGTTCGGCCTGGCCGGCGTGCGCCTGGGCTACCTCGCGGGCCCGGCGGCGCTCGTGGACGAGATCGAGAAGGTGCGCCCGCCCTACAACGTGAGCGTGCTCAACTGCGAGGCCGCGCTGTTCGCGCTGGAGCATGCGCAGGTGTTCGCCGCGCAGGCGGCCGAACTGCGGGCCGCGCGCACGCGGCTCATCGCCGCGCTGCGCGCCATGCCGGGCATCGAGCGCGTGTGGGACAGCGAGGCCAACATGGTGCTCGTGCGCGTGCCCGACGCGGCGCGGGCCTTCGAGGGCATGAAGGCCCGCAAGGTTCTCGTCAAGAACGTTTCTACAATGCATCCCTTGCTGGCCCGCTGCCTGCGCCTCACGGTGGGCAGCGAAGCCGACAACGCCCAGATGCTCGACGCACTCCAGGCTTCCCTATGACTTCCTCCTCCGCACTCGTTCCCTCCACCGCCCCCGAGGGCCCCGGCGCCGACCGCACGGCCGAGGTCGCCCGCAACACCGCCGAAACCCGCATCCGCGTGCGCGTGAACCTCGACGGCACGGGCGCGGCGCGCCTGTCCTCGGGCATCGGCTTCTTCGACCACATGCTCGACCAGATCGCGCGGCACGGCCTGATCGACCTGGACATCGAGTGCGAGGGCGACCTGCACATCGACGGCCACCACACGGTGGAAGACGTGGGCATCACGCTGGGCCAGGCGTTCGCGCGGGCCGTGGGCGACAAGAAGGGCATCCGCCGCTACGGCCACGCCTATGTGCCGCTCGACGAGGCGCTCTCGCGCGTGGTGGTCGATTTCTCGGGCCGGCCGGGCCTGCACATGGACGTGAAGTTCACGGCCGGCAGCATCGGCCAGCTCGACACCCAGCTGGTGTACGAGTTCTTCCAGGGTTTCGTGAACCATGCGGGCGTGACGCTGCACATCGACAACCTGAAGGGCTTCAACGCACACCACCAGTGCGAGACGATCTTCAAGGCCTTCGCGCGCGCGCTGCGTTTCGCGCTCGAGCGCGACCCGCGCTCGGCCGGCGTCATTCCCTCCACCAAAGGCTCGCTGTAGCCATGAACCTCGAATCGAAGACCGTCGCCGTCGTGGACTACGGCATGGGCAACCTGCGATCCGTGTCGCAGGCCGTGCAGGCCGCCGCCGAAGGCAGCGGCTGGAACGTGGTGGTGACCTCGCGCCCCGAGGACGTGCGCGCCGCGCAGCGCGTCGTGCTGCCGGGGCAGGGCGCGATGCCGGACTGCATGCGCGAGCTGCGCGAATCCGGGCTGCAGGAGTCCGTGCTGGAGGCCGCTGCCTCCAGGCCGCTCTTCGGCGTCTGCGTGGGCATGCAGATGCTGCTGGACCACAGCGCCGAGGGCGACACCCCGGGCCTGGGGCTGATCCCCGGCGACGTGGTGCGCTTCGACCTGGCCGGGCGCCTGCAGCCGGACGGCAGCCGCTACAAGGTGCCGCAGATGGGATGGAACCGCGTGCGGCAGATGCCGCACGGCGGGGCCGTGCACCCGGTCTGGGCCGGCATTCCGGACGACAGCTACTTCTATTTCGTGCACAGTTTCCATGCGCTGCCGCGCGATGCGGCGCACACTGCAGGGGAAACCGATTACGGCGGCCGCTTTGCATCCGCCGTGGCCCGCGATAACATTTTCGCCACCCAGTTCCATCCCGAGAAAAGTTCCGAGCACGGCCTCGCGCTCTACCGCAACTTCCTCCACTGGAAGCCCTGATCCTTCCGCCTCCGCCTTCCTCCCACCCCGGCCGGACCCCGTCCGCCACGGCATTCCTTCATCTTTTTCCTCCATCATGCTGCTCATCCCCGCCATCGACCTCAAGGACGGACACTGCGTGCGCCTCAAGCAAGGTGACATGGATCAATCCACCACCTTCGGCGAAGACCCGGCGGCCATGGCGCGCAAATGGGTGGATGCCGGCGCGCGGCGCCTGCACCTCGTGGACCTGAACGGCGCCTTCGCCGGCACGCCCAAGAATTACGCCGCGATCAAGGCCATCCTCAACGAGGTGGGCGACGACCTGCCCGTGCAGCTGGGCGGCGGCATCCGCGACCTGGACACGATCGAGAAATACATCGACGGCGGACTGCGCTACGTGATCATCGGCACCGCGGCCGTCAAGAATCCGGGCTTCCTGAAGGACGCCTGCAGTGCCTTCGGCGGCCACATCATCGTGGGCCTGGACGCCAAGGACGGCAAGGTCGCCACCGACGGCTGGAGCAAGCTCACCGGCCACGAGGTGGTCGATCTCGCGAAGAAGTTCGAGGACTGGGGCGTCGAATCCATCGTCTACACCGACATCGGCCGCGACGGCATGCTCTCGGGCATCAACATCGAGGCCACGGTGAAGCTCGCCCAGGCCCTCACCATCCCCGTCATCGCCTCCGGCGGTCTGGCCGGCATGGCCGACATCGAGCAGCTCTGCGCGGTGGAAAAGGAAGGCGTGGAAGGCGTCATCTGCGGCCGCGCCATCTACTCGGGCGACCTCGACTTCGCCGCCGCGCAGGCCCGCGCGGATGTGCTGAACGGCGTGGCCTGAGGCTTTCTGCGTCGCGCCCTGCAGCGCAGCGGCATGGAACCCGGTTGCATACGGGTTCGCCTTCCTCGGATAACTGGGCGGGAAGCCGAAGACAGTGCTATGGCACGGCGAGGCGAACCAACGGGCGTGATCCGGTTGAAGGCGAATCCGTATCAGCAGGCGGGCGGCGTGCGACCCTGGTTCACGGCCGACACGGTCTGCAGCAGGGCCGTCCAGTACGAAGGCAGCGACTCCCACGGGTTGCCGATGTCCTTGACCGGGTCGTACTGCAGGTCGGTCATGTAGACGAGTCCGGCGTTGTACAGCGGCGATGCGGCGGACTGCACGGCCTTCTGCATGTCGGCGCAGGAGGCGGTGTCGTGCACCAGCGAGCTCTGCCGGTTGTTGGACAGCGTGTAGAGCCACGGCGTGGTGCGCGGATCGTAGGTGGCGTAGGTGGTGTTGCGTGCCTCGAAGGTGACGAGCACGTCGGCCACCGCGGCGTAGTCGGCGGTGTTCGGCACCATGCCCGGATTGCCGATCACGCGCAGGTCGGCGCCCTTGGCCTTGATGTACGCGTAGATCTCGCGGTAGCCGCTCAGCTTCGAGGCATCGGAGGACATTTCATCCAGGAAGATGCCGCTGATCAGGTTGCGCCCGTAGAGCGCGAAGTACGCATCGATGTTGGCCTTCACGGCCGCGAGCGATCGGGCGCCGTAGCCCGTGTAGACATAGCCCACCACCTTGCCGCCAGCGGAGACGAACGCACCCAGTGCGCTCGTGTAGGCGGCCTCCGCGGCAGTGAACTCGCCGTTGTTGGGGTTCACGATGGCCGTGACCTGGACCGCGGGATTGGCCGCCGCGCCGGAGGCCAGGCGTGCCCATTCGGTGCCGGAGGACGGATGGAAATAGGCGGGCACCAGCACCTCCAGCGCTGCGGGTGCGGGGCGCAGGTACACGATGCGTGTGGCCGTCGCGGTGGCGGCAGCCGACGAGCCCGAAGATACCGAGACCGAGGCGCTGAGCTGCTGGCGGCCCGGCGTGGTGCCGTTGAACGCGACCGTGGCCACGCCCGACCGGGTGGTGCCGCTGGCCGAGAACGTGCCGGGCGACGCCGAGAAGCTCACGGGCGTTCCATCCGCCGCGGCCGCGCCATTCACCGTGACCTGGGCGCTGAGCGACAGGGCCGAACCCACGCTGTAGACGTTTTCCGCCTCCGGTGCCGCGAAGCTCACGGCGACACTCGTCGGGGTGGTGGGCGTGTTCGGGTTCGGCGGGTTGCTGCCGTCGGACGAACCTCCGCCTCCGCCCCCGCAGGCGGCGATCAGGGCGGCCAGCGAGAGGCTGCACCAGCGGATGAGGGGACTGATTCGGGCCATGGCAATTCCTCTCTGGGAGGCGATACGACGAGACACCCGATTGTCTTCCGGGGCTGCGCTCGCGGCATCGCCGTTTTTTGTGGGTTTTGTAAAGTTTGGACACATTTGGAGCGCTGGGGCCCCTTACTGCAGCATGAACGTCTCGTACTCGAGCCGGTTCAACTGGCGGGACAGCAGGTACATGCCGGTGCACAGCGTGAGCAGCGTGGCGACCGCGAAGCCGTAGCCGTAGAGCGCCGCGCCGGCATGCAGCGTGAAGCCCGTCAGCAGCACGTTGAGCGCCACGAACTGCACGCACAGCAGCAGCACGATGCGCCGCTGGTCGAGGTAGAAGAACACGTTCAGGATGGCCATGAGGCCCACCTGCAGGCCCGCGCCGATCACCTGCACGTGCAGCAGCGGCAAATACAGGCGCGAGATGCCCAGGCCGCTCAGGATGGCGGGACCGGCGACGAAGGTGATCAGCACGGCCAGCGTCTGGATCTTGGCGATCTCGCCCAGGCCCTGCTGGATCGAATACACCATCTCGTCGCGCATCGCCTCGATGTATTCGAGCGAGCCGCCGCTGCGCACGGCGTCGTAGAACTTGTCGTAGTACTCCACGAAATCGGTCTCGATGCGCACGAGGAACACCGCCATGCCCGGAATGATCGACAGGTAGGCCAGGAACACGGGCAGGTCGTAGATCAGCGAGGCGCGCAATCCGCCGATGATGGGCTCGGAGGTCGGCGGGAAGTACCAGAACATGAACTTGTCCACCCAGATGCCGAAGTTGTAGAGGAACCCGATGGCGATCAGGGAGGGGTAGAGCAGTTTGCGTTCGGCGAACTCGAAGGCGATGATGCGGCCGCGCGGGTTGAACTCCCGCACTACCAGCAGCCACATGCCCGCGAGCAGCAGGTAGTTGCCGATCACGAAGCCGGCCAGCAGGCCTTCCAGGCCCCAGGGGCGCATGAGCAGCGAGCTGAGCACGACGACGGCGTACGACACGCCGAACAGCCCGACGATCGCCTTGTAGCGCTTCATGCCCGAGAGCAGCACCGTGAGCACCCAGACGTCGCACATGAGCGTGAAGCCCGCGAGCATGAGCATGCGGTAGACGAGGCCCAGGTTCGGCAGCAGCGTGAACAGCGCGAGCGTGCCGAGCGCCGCGGCGGCAAGCGTGGTCACCAGCATCAGCCCGTGCAGGTTGGGCAGGATCGCGTCCTTGCGCTTCTCGAACAGCCGGTCGGAGACGAAGCGCGTGAACGCGAGCTGCACCAGCCCGGTCAGGATCAGGCTGCCGGCCACCATGTAGGTGACGGAGGTCTGGAACTGCGTGACCAGCACGCCCGGCACGACCACGCTCGCGCTGAAGATACCGATGAGCAGGATGCCCACGATGGAGAACACCCACGGCCCGGAGCCGATGACGCCCGCGTACGCGTAGGCCTGCACGAGGCCCACCAGGGTGTTCTTGCGCAGCATGCGCCGCAGCTCGAATCCGATGCCGGCCATCAGCGGGGGCCCTCCGTCTGTGCGAGCGCCTGTTCATAGACGCGCCGGTAGCGGTCGAACATGAGCGTGTCGGTGTAGTAGCGTTCGACGCGCGCCACGGCGGCGCGGCTCGCGGCATGCCAGGCGGGCGCGTCGTTGATGAGTGCGAGCGAGGCGTCCGCCAGCTGCTGCGGGTCGGCGATGGGCACCACCTTGCCCGAGGCGCCGAGCGCGCGGTCCTCGTCGTCCAGCCCCTCGATGAGCTGGCGGCACGAGCCCACGTCGGTGGAGACGGCCGGCACGCCGGCGGCGTAGCCCTCCAGCAGCACCAGCGGCAGCGCCTCGCTGATCGACGAGAGGACGACGAGGCCGATGCGCGGCATCAGGTCCTCCACCTTCTGGAAGCCGAGGAAGCGCACGTTGTTCTCCAGCCCCAGGCTGCGCACGAGGTTCTCGCACTCCTGCGCGTAGGCCCCGTCTTCCTCGGTGGGCCCGGCGATCCAGCCTTCGGCGTCGGGCCGCTGGTTCACCACCCGGCGCATCGCGCGGATGAACGTCTTGATGTCCTTGATGGGCACCACGCGGCCGATCAGGCAGAGGACCGGCGGCACCTCGGCTGGACGCTGGCTGCGCAGCGCGGCGAACCGCCCGAGCTTGATGCCGTTGGGAATGTTGAACGTGCGCTCGGGCGCCGCGCCGTCGGCCACCTGCCGCATCCGGTTGGCCTCGTAGAGCGCGATGATCGGATCGGCCGACGCATAGCAGTAATAGCCCAGCCACTCGAAGAACTGGATCCACATCTGGCGGAAGTACGACAGCTCGGTCGGATCGCGCTGGAAGATGTTGCGGTTGTCGCGGATCCACTCGCTCTTGAAGAGGTCGATCTTGCGTTCCTTGGTGTAGATGCCGTGCTCGGAGAGGATGAGCGGCACGCCGCGCATCTGCCGCGCCAGGCCGCCCAGGTAGCCCGCGTAGCCGGTGGAGGCGCTGTGCACGACGCGCACGCGCGGCATGCCGCGGGCCACGCGCGCCAGCATCCAGAGCGGCTGGTACATGATGCGCACGGTCCAGAAGTAGTCCACGAACGACGGATCGGTGCAGTGCTCGCGGTAGCTCTGGCAGATGATCTCCCAGGCGCGCTCGCTGTAGAGGAAGTCCTCCATCGGCAGGCGTCCGCCGGGCTGCATCTCCAGGCTGATGCGCTGGAAGGCCGCGATCGCCTCGGGGCTGCGGTGGCCGAGCCGGAAGGAGTCGACCAGCGTGCGCACCATCTCGAGCGCGGCGCGGTCGCCCTTGCGGCGCGCGGGCATGGAGCGCACGCCGAGGTGTTCGTAGAGGTAGTGCTCTTCGAAATGCACCACGTTGGGCGGCAGTTCGTATTTGAAGCCGGAGTAGTCCTCGCGCCGGCTGCCGAGGAAGACGATGGCGAAGCGGTATTCGGGGTAGGCCCGGATGATCTGGTTGATCCAGCTCGACACGCCGCCGCTCACGTAGGGGAAGGTACCCTCGAGCAGCAGCGCGATGTCGGCCTCCTGGGCCTGGGGATGGACGTCGCTCATCGGGCTTTCCAGTAGTCGAGCACGGGCCGCAGGCGCGGCAGGGCGCGCCACTGGCCGAGCTCCTGCAGCAGCGCGCGGGCCTGCGCGTAGTCGCGCCGCTCGAAGCACAGCTCGGCCTGGTAGGGCAGCACCCGCGTGGCGGGCAGGCCGAGTTCGCGGGCGCGCGCGTAGGCCTCGCCCGCTTCGGCGGCCAGGCCCTGGGCATGCAGCAGGCGGCCCCGCCGCAGGTTGAGCTGCGCGTTGCCGGGCGACTGCGCCAGTACCCTGTCGCAGTAGCGCAGCGATTCGTGGATGGCGTGGGTGCGCAGGTCGCCCTGCACCAGTTCCTGGTAGACCAGTTCCCAGTAGAGGTCGGAGAGCCGGTGCGCGGCCTCGAGCGTCTGCGGCCCGGGCGTGGCGCCTTCCTCGGCTTCCGCGCGGCGCAGGGCGTCCAGCTCGCTGTCGATGGTGCGGTTGATGCGCTTTTCGAGGGTGTCGAGCATGCCGTAGGCGAGCAGCCGCAGGTCTTCGCTCGGATCGCTCAGGATGCTGCGCAGCAGCGGCGACGCGATGCGGCCCGAGACGTGCTGCAGCGCGACCATGGCGCGCAGGCGGGTCTGCATGGGCGCCTGGGCGTTGCCCAGGAAGGACCGCAGCCCGGCCTGCCGGAAGCTCGCCTGCATGCGCTGGTGCAGGTCGAATTCCGGCAGCTGCAGCGATTCGAAATCGTCCTGGCCCTGCGGCGTGCGGTAGAGGCGCAGCACGACCACCGCCACCACCACGCCGACGAAGCCGGCGATCGGCACGGCGTAGCTGAAGACCGCCATGAGCGCCATCACCGGCAGGCGCGGGCGGGCCTGTTCGCCCGACAGCAGCGGCAGCAGGCACAGCGCCAGCATCGCGCAGGCGAGCGCATGCACGATGAGGTAGCTCGCGAGCGCGGCGTCGGAGCGCCCCTGCAGCATCAGTGGGCCGCTCCAGGCGCCGATCTCGAGCAGGAAGGCGGTGATGCCGAGCTTCAGGTTAAGCATGGGCCATCCCGTGCAGTCGCTCCAGCACCGCGAGGGGTTCGCCGTCCAGCGGCACCACGTGGGGAAAGATGCCGGCCTCGGCGAGCGGCTGGCCGTTCTTCTGCTGCGCCCAGTTCTCGAGCCGGTTGATGTAGCCCTCCGCCGTGGCCTGGTCGCCCAGCGGCATCAGCATGGCCAGCACCTGGCGCTCCGGGCCGGTGATCAGCCAGCTTTCGTCGAGTTCGCGCTTGAGCCGCTCGATCTGCGACGGCAGGCCCCGCTCGATGGCGCGGGGCAGGAATTCGAGCGCCACGATGATGCTCGGCACCCGGGTGGTGTCGCGCATGTGCGCCAGCCGCTGCGCCTCGAAAGCGAAGTCGGCGGGGCAGTCCGGAATGCGCTCGATGAGCGGCCGCGCCAGCGTCTGCATCGCGAGTCCGTCGGTGTAGTAGCCCAACAGCAGGTTGATGGTCTGGAGGTTCTCGTCCTGCAGCGAGAAGAACGGCATGTCCTCGATCACGAGCAGGCCGTAGATCTCGCCGCCCAGGTCCAGCAGCGGCGCCACGGCGAGGTAGCGGGTCTGCTGCTGGTGCGTGAGCAACTGGCTGATGTGGCAGAGCTTGCGGGTCTCCAGGGCCTGCAGCACCAGCGGATCGCGCGTGTCGAGCGGCTCGCTGCCGCTGCCGATGCGCGCCACGGGTTCGGCCTCGGCCTGGTCGTCGGTGGCGGCGTGCAGCGCGGCCGATTCGAGCTGACAGTACTGCGCCAGCAGCCGCAGCAGGGTCTGCGCGCCCTGCGCCGGGTCCTGCTCCTGCGCGTCCACGCTCTGCAGCGTGGCGAGCGCATCGCGCATCGACATGGGGCGGCCGATGAGTTCCTGTTCCAGCCGGTCGTGCGACAGGCGCAGCAGGTAGTACTGCCGCACCAGGTGCTCCAGGCGCTGGTCGAGGTAGAGCTGCACGTTCTCGGCGCGCCGGGTGCGTGCCTGCCACAGGCTGGAGAATTCGCCCACGATCAGCACGAGGATCAGCCCGCCCAGGAAGAAGAGCTGCGGGAAGCGGTCGTAGTGGCCGATGTTGACCAGCAGCCAGCCTCCGAGCAGCACCACGGCGCCGCCCAGCCCCGCCAGCGGCCCGTAGCGCAGCGCCACGATCACCGGCGCGAACCAGGCCCAGGGAAAGTCGCCTTCGCTCCAGATCGGGTCTTCCGGATGCAGCAGCAGGCCGAGCGCGATCGCCAGCCCGGGCAGCAGCAGCGTCTCCAGCAGCATGATCGCGGGCCGCGTGTCGGTGGCGGCGAGCTTGCCGAGCAATTGCTCCGGCAACGGCCGCATGGCCGCGCGGCCCTTGGCGGGCGCAGGGGTCGGCGCGGCGCCGACCGCTCGGCGGCGGCCGGCGGCTGCGGCGGGCGGGGAGGACTTCTCCGGCGGCATGGCGGCGTCAGCGGGCACCGGACAGGCCGGAGTCCATCAGGCTGCGGATCAGCTTCTGCGCCACGCCCGAGAGGGATTCGCGGCTCCAGCCGCTCTTGCCGCCGGTGCCGCTCCAGAGGGTGTCGCCCGTCGCCACGTCGATGATCTGCAGCGTGACGCCGGCCGCGGGTTCGCCGTCCACGCCGACCTTGTAGCGCCATTCGTCCACCGCGCCCGCGAGCGCGTACTTGGCCTGCTTCTCGCGGGCCCAGCCGAGGACTTCCTCCTGGCGCTTGGCATCGCCCGCGTCGAAGAGGGCTTCCTGCTGCGCGCCGCCGGGATAGCGCTGCACGCGGCCGATCCCGCGGGCCTGGAGCAGGGCGAGCGAGATCGCTTCCGCTCGGTTGCCCGCCAGCGGGGTCTCGGTGTGGTTCGCGAAGGGCAGCACCACCCAGGTGGCGTTGCGTTCGAGCGGCGGAGGCGTGCCGCGGTCGATGGTGGAGCACGCCGCGAGCAGCACCAGGATCAGGCCTCCGGCGGCGCCGGTACGCAGGCGTTGCAGCAGGGAGCGTGGATGTTGCATGGGGGAGTCCTTTCTTCCTTGGAGAAACGGTTCGGGGTTCTTCGAATGCATGGATATCAGAAATGCAGGCGGTAGCTGAAGGCCAGGTTGCGGTTGAGGCCCTGCTGCAATTGCAGCCCGGACTTGCTCATTCCCCAGGTCAGGCCCAGGTGGTCGCCGCCGATCACGCTGCCGGCCACACCCACGCGCAGCTCGTAGCCGGGCCCCAGGCGGCTGTGCCAGGTGCGGCTCGCGCTGGCGTAGGGCCGCAGCGTGCGCGAATACTCTTCTTCGTAGCGCATGTTGGTCGACACCTGCAGGCCGTAGTAGCTGAAGCTCTCGGGCAGGAAGTAGTCCTGTCCGGGCTCGATGCCGGGCAGCAGGTAGCGGCGGAATTCCTGGTCGCGCGGCGAGAGCGAGAAGATGTCGTTGCGCGAGAAGTCGTGGCGCGACCAGAATGCCCCGAACTCCAGCAGGGGCGCCTCCTGCCGGTAGGTGTGGGTGTAGCTCAGCGTGGTGTGGCGGCCGCTGCCCAGGCCCGTGCCGGTCTGCAGGCGGTAGCGCTCGTTCGCGTACTCGATGGAGAAGCGGTCCAGGCGCGTGGCCTGGTAGCGCACGCTCGCGCCCGCGCGGTCCTTCATGCCCGCGATGCGCAGCGCCAGGCTTTCCTGGCTGGGCAGCTGGAAGCCGAGTTCCATGCGCAGCGTGAGGCGGTTGTCGATGCGCTGCTCGTGCTCGATCTGCACGGGGGTGTAGGCCTGGAAGCTCACGCGGCGGCCGGCGCGCAGCGTGGTCTCGCCGTCCGGATGGCGCCAGTGCAGGCGGGCGTCGAACACGCTTTCGTCGGGCGGGTTCACGACCACCAGCGGGTCGCTGGAGCGGCGGCGGATGCTGGCGAATTCCAGGTCGAGCGCCAGCCGCGGATCGAAGGCGATGTGGAAGCGGCTGCCGCCCTCGACCTCGTCCAGGCCGCCCAGCTGCTGGATCTTGCCGTAGCCGCCGGCGTGGTCGCTGAAAGCCAGCAGGGTTTCGGTGAGCTGCAACTGCAGGGGTTCGTCCTCGCGCTGCTCGCCCTGCGCCTCGAAGGCCGCGCTCTGCGCGAGCCGCACGTCGTCCACCGCGCGCGCGGCATTCACGCGGTCGTAGCGCGGCAGGCGCTCGTCGAACTGCTCCAGCAGCTGCCCGGTGGCGGCCTTGTCGTCTTCGGCCAGCGCCACCGTGATCTCCGCCCAGAGCGGCCGGTTGGTGCGCGTACCCCGGGCGCGGGCGTACTGTTGCCAGAGGTAGCCGCGCTCGGCGGTGTATTCGCCGGCGTCCTGCAGCCAGCCGATGGCGGTTTCGGCCGCCGCGTTGGACATGCGGCCGCGGTCGTCCGTGTCCATGCGCAGCAGCTCGCGCAGCACGTCCAGTGCCGGATCGCCGGGCCGTTGCGTCAGCATGAGGCGGGCGCGCGCGACGCGGCGGGTCGTGTCCAGCCCCTCCTCGGTGAGCCAGCGGGCGCGGGCCTGCTGCGGCGTGAGCCGCCGGCCCTTGTCGCCCTGGCGCGCGGCCTGCCATTCGCGCGAGAGCAGTTCGCGGCGCAGGCGCCAGGAGCGGTCGGTCTGCTGGTTCTGGTCCAGCGCGTCCGCGTAGTTCATGAGCCAGAGGAAATCGTCCTGGTGCTGCGCCACGCGCGGCGTGAGGTAGCGCTCCAGCGCCGCCTGCGGCAGCGAGAGCGCCTGGTAGGCGGCCGCGAGCGCGTCCTTCACGTCCTCGTCGCGCGCCCAGTTCCGCTCCTGCGTCGTCAGCAGGGTACGCAGGGACACCGCATCGTTGCTGTCGATGAACAGCCAGATCAGCGCCTGCCGCATCTCGGACGAATCCGGGCTGCTGCGCAGGCCGTCCTCGTAATAGCGGCGCGCACGCGCGAGGTCGCCCTGGCTCTGGTAGTAGCCTCCCGCCAGGCGCAGGAATTCGGGGATCTCCCGCAGGGCGGCCACGGACTGCTTCGTCTCCTGCGAGCCGTCTTCCAGCTTGCGCATCAGGGCGCCCATCGCCTCCCACTGGTTGCGGCTGGAATAGACCGAGAGCGCGTCCACGAGATAGCGCGGATCGCCGAATTTCTCCCAGGCGAGCGCCGACACCTTGGCGCCTTCGAGCGGCTGGTCCGGCATCAGCAGGCGGATCAGCGCGTCGTAGTCGGAGCGATCGTGGTCCTTCGCGCCCACCAGCGCCCGGTAGGCCTGCACGGCCAGGGCCTGCCGCTGCCGGCTTTCGGCGAGCTGGCCGGTCAGGCGCCAGAAATCCATGGCGGCGGCTTCCGACGGGGCCTGGCGCTGCTGGGCGGCCTCCAGCCAGCCCAGGCCTTCGTCGGGCCGGTCGTGGGTGAGCGCCAGCACCGCCGCGCGCATGGCGCGCTCGGGGGTGAGCTGCTTCGGATCGGCCAGCAGCCGGCGCCAGGTCTCCAGCGCCAGCGTGGGCTGGCCGGCGCGCTCGGCCAGCTGGGCCAGCAGCTCCACCGTCTCGGGCGTCCTGGCGTGCTGGCGCAGGTAATCGATCGCCGGCTGGGGCTCGCCGATGCGTTCGTAGGCCGCCACCAGCTGGCGGATCAGCGCGGCATCGTCGGGCCGCTGGCGCAGCTGGAAGCGGATGCCCTGCACCAGCGCGGTGTCGTCGAACTGCCCCGGCGCGATCCGCAGCACGGCCTGCCAGGCGGCTTCCTTCTGCGTACGCTGCGCCACCACCAGCCAGTTCTGCAGCGCCACGCCGGGCCGCTGCGACCATTCCGACACCTGGGCGAGCCGCTCGCGCCAGGCCATGTCGTCCGGGCGGGCCTGCACCGCGGCGTGCGCGATCAGCCAGGCGTCGTCGAGCTTGCGGTTTTCCAGGAAGACTTCGTACGCGATGCCGTAGATCTTCTCGTCGTAGGGCAGCAGGTGCGCGGGCATGGGCACCGGGGGGGCGGCCACGGCCGGTGCCGGGGCGGGCGCCGCTGCCGGGCGCGCCGCGCCGGATGCAGC